>JBGSVS010000261.1:0-9792 GCA_041752895.1 Tabrizicola sp. | reverse complement strand
GCCCGAGGACCGCGCCCGTGCCGCCGGGGCCGTGGCCCAACTGGGGAACCTCGGCACCACCACCGGCACCCCGGTGCTTGCGGCAGTCCTTGCCAGTGTCGGCCCTGCGGGGCTGGCCATCGCGGCTGTCATCCTTTGCGGTGCGGGGATTGCCATTCACGCACTGCAGAAAGCCCGCCGTCAGCGGCTAGCCTAGTAGGCCACAACCACCCCGCCGCCCGCCGCCCAATCGCGCAACCCGCCCAGATTGTGGACCGGCGCATAGCCAAGCCGAGCCAGCGCATCCGCCGCCATCCCCGAGCGCCCGCCCGAGGCGCAGTAGACCGCAATCGGCAGCCCATGCGGCAGTTCGCAGTCCGGGTGATTCGGATCGGCCTTCAGACCAAGCAGCGACAACGGGATCAGCTTCGCCCCCTGCGCCACGCCCGAGGCCTTGGCCTCAGCCACCTCGCGGACGTCGATCAGAAGCATCCGGCCCATTGCCACCTCGTGGGCGACCTCGGTCACGCTGGGACGGGCGGCGGGGGCAGAACGGAAGGCAGAGAACATCGGAACACCTCGATTTTGGACAACACCTATTTAGCTTGTAAGGTGAAAATGTAAAGGCATCTCTTATCTGTGCCTGCGTTCATGATCCGTTCACATTTTCTGGTTGGAGACTCGGCGAAAGTGACCTATCTCTTGCGCCTGCTGGTCCAAGGGACAGGTCATGGCTGAACAGAAGTTCATCGAAGTGCGCGGCGCGCGTGAGCATAACCTCAAGGGCGTCGATGTTTCGATCCCGCGCGACCAGCTGGTGGTGATCACCGGGCTGTCGGGGTCGGGCAAGTCCTCACTCGCCTTCGACACGATCTATGCCGAAGGCCAGCGGCGGTATGTCGAATCGTTGTCGGCCTATGCGCGGCAGTTCCTTGACATGATGGGCAAGCCCGATGTCGACCATATCTCGGGCCTGTCGCCTGCGATCAGCATCGAGCAGAAGACGACCTCGAAGAACCCGCGGTCCACGGTCGGCACGGTCACCGAGATCTACGATTACCTGCGCCTTCTCTTTGCCCGCGTCGGCACGCCCTATTCCCCCGCGACCGGCTTGCCGATCACCGCGATGCAGGTGCAGGACATGGTCGATGCGGTCATGGCGATGGCGGAGGGGACGCGGGCCTATCTCCTTGCCCCGATCATCCGGGACCGGAAGGGCGAATATAAGAAGGAATTTCTTGAGCTTAGGAAGCAGGGCTTTCAGCGGGTAAAGGTCAACGGCACTTTCCACGAGCTGGAAGACCCACCGACGCTGGACAAGAAATTCCGCCACAACATCGACGTGGTGGTGGACCGGATCGTCGTGAAGGAAGGTATCGAGACGCGGCTTGCCGACAGCTTCCGCACCGCGCTGAATCTGGCCGACGGGATCGCGGTCATCGAGCTTGCCGATGTTGCCGAAGGGGCTGATCCGACCCGCATCACCTATTCCGAGAAATTCGCCTGCCCGGTCAGTGGCTTCACCATCGCCGAGATCGAGCCGCGGCTGTTCAGCTTCAACGCCCCCTTCGGTGCCTGTCCGGTCTGCGACGGCTTGGGGATGGAGCTCTTCTTCGACGAACGCCTTGTCGTGCCCGACCAGAACCTGACCCTGATGCAAGGCGCCATCGCGCCCTGGGCCAAGACGAAATCGCCCTACCTGACCCAGACGATGGAGGCCCTGTCCAAGCATTACGGCTTCAATCTGAAAGCCAAGTGGAAGGACCTGCCCGATACGGTGAAAGACCTCTTCCTGCGCGGGTCCAAGGGCGACGAAATCGAGTTCCGCTATGACGAAGGTGGCCGCGTCTATCAGGTCAAGCGCGTCTATGAAGGCATCATCCCCAACATGGAACGCCGCTACCGCGAGACGGATTCTGCCTGGAGCCGCGAGGAGATGGAGCGGTATCAGGCCAACCGCGCTTGCGGGGCCTGCGGCGGCTACCGTCTGAAGCCCGAGGCGCTGGCCGTGAAGATCGCCAAGCTCCACATCGGCCAGGTGGTGCAGATGTCGATCACCGAGGCCTATGCCTGGATCGAAAGCGTGGCCGAGACGCTGACCAAACAACAGAACGAAATCGCCCGGGCGATTCTGAAGGAAATCCGCGAACGCCTTGGATTTCTTGTGAATGTCGGCCTCAACTACCTGACGATGAGCCGCGCTGCGGGGACTTTGTCGGGTGGGGAATCGCAGCGGATCAGACTTGCCTCACAGATCGGCTCTGGCCTGACGGGCGTGCTTTACGTGCTGGATGAGCCCTCTATCGGCCTTCATCAGCGCGACAACGACCGGCTTCTGACGACGCTGAAGAACCTCCGCGATGCGGGGAATACGGTGCTGGTCGTGGAACATGACGAGGACGCGATTCGCGAGGCGGACTATGTCTTCGACATGGGGCCGGGGGCCGGGGTGCATGGCGGGATGGTGGTCAGCCACGGCACGCCAGCAGAGGTTGCCGCCGACCCCGCCAGCCTGACCGGCCAGTATCTGTCCGGCGCACGCGAGATTTCGGTGCCGAAGACCCGGCGCAAGGGGAACGGCAAGACGCTGACCGTCGTAGGTGCCACAGGCAACAACCTGAAGAACGTCACGGCCGAGTTTCCCTTGGGCAAGTTCGTCTGCGTGACGGGCGTGTCGGGCGGCGGCAAGTCATCCCTGACCATCGAGACGCTCTACAAGACCGCTGCGATGCGCCTGAACGGCGCGCATGAGACGCCGGCGCCCTGCGAGACGATCAAGGGGTTCGAACACCTCGACAAGGTGATCGACATCGACCAGCGCGCCATCGGGCGCACTCCGCGGTCGAACCCCGCGACCTACACCGGTGCTTTCGGCCCGATCCGCGACTGGTTCGCCGGTCTGCCGGAATCGAAGGCGCGCGGCTATCAGCCCGGACGTTTCAGCTTCAACGTCAAGGGCGGCCGGTGCGAGGCCTGCCAGGGCGACGGCGTCCTCAAGATCGAGATGAACTTCCTGCCCGACGTCTATGTCACCTGCGAGACCTGCAAGGGCCACCGTTACAACCGTGAGACTCTGGAAGTTAAGTTCAAGAACAAAAGCATAGCCGACGTTCTTGACATGAACTGTGAAGAGGCTCTGGAGTTTTTCCAAGCGGTCCCGGCGATCCGCGAGAAGATGGCAGCGCTGTGCGAAGTGGGCCTTGGCTACATCAAGGTCGGCCAGCAGGCGACGACGCTGTCAGGGGGCGAGGCGCAGCGGGTCAAGTTGTCGAAGGAGCTGTCACGCCGGGCGACCGGGCGGACGCTCTATATCCTGGACGAACCGACCACGGGCCTGCACTTCGAGGATGTCAGGAAGCTTCTGGAAGTGCTGCATTCCCTTGTCGAACAGGGCAATACCGTCGTGGTGATCGAGCATAACCTTGACGTGGTCAAGACCGCCGACTGGGTGATCGACATCGGCCCCGAAGGCGGCGACGGCGGTGGGCTGATCGTGGCGACGGGCACGCCCGAGGACATTGTAAAGGCCGAGACCAGTCACACGGGCCACTATCTGAAGGACCTCTTGCGCCCGCGCCGGGTTGCGGCAGAGTAGCCGCTTAACGCAGGCCCCAAGTCCGGCTGTCCCGGATCACCTCGATCACCTGCGCCGACGTGGTGTCCACCTTGTAGACCACCCCGTCCATCGCGTAGTAGCGCCAGGTTCCGTCCGATCCTTCCAGACCGTAGCGTGTGGGGTTCATCAGCAGTGACCGCTCTTCGACCGGGAACCGATCGCCGATGGCAAAGGCCGGTGGCCGCACCTCGACCTTCAGCACCCGCCGCCCGGTCGGGGCAGGAGCCGCAGTTTCTGCAGAAGTGCCCGGGCACATCGACTTGACCAGCGACGTGCAGGTGTCCGCCAAGGCTGGACTGACCAGAACAGGCAGGACCGTCACGAAAATCAGAAGACGGCGCATCTTGTCACCACGCAACAGGAACCATTGAAAACATAGACACCAGGGACCGCGCGGCAAGTCATTCCCTGCCGCGCGGCATGATCCGGGCTTAGTCCAGCGCCTTGAAGTTCAGGCTCGCGCCGTCCTTGATGCCACTGAACCAGCGCGCCGTGACAGTCTTGGTCTTGGTGTAGAACCGGAAGGCGTCCGGCCCGTACTGGTTCAGATCGCCGAAGGCCGACTTCTTCCAGCCGCCGAAGCTGAAGTAGGACAGCGGCACCGGGATCGGGAAGTTGATGCCGACCATGCCCACGTTGACCCGGGACGCAAAATCGCGGGCCGTGTCGCCGTCAGCGGTGTAGATCGCGGTGCCGTTGCCGTATTCGTTGTCCATCACCAGCTTCAGCGCCTGCTCGTAGGACCCGGCGCGGACGGTGGTCAGGACCGGCCCGAAGATCTCCTGCTTGTAGATGTCCATGTCCGGGGTGACGTTGTCGAAGAGCGACGGGCCGACGAAGAAGCCGTTCTCATAGCCCTGCAGCTTGAAGCCCCGGCCGTCGACGACCAGCTTCGCGCCTTGGTCCACGCCTGAGTTGATCAGGCCAAGGATCCGGTCCTTCGAGGCCTGGGTGATGACCGGGCCAAAATCCACATCGTTTCCAGCGGTATAGGGGCCGACCTTCAACTTCTCGATCTTCGGGATCAGCCGCTCAATCAGCGCATCGGCGGTCTTTTCACCGACCGGAACCGCGACCGAAATCGCCATGCAACGCTCACCCGCCGCGCCATAGCCCGCACCGACCAGCGCGTCGGCGGCCTTGTCGAGGTCAGCGTCCGGCATGATGATCATGTGGTTCTTGGCACCGCCAAAGCACTGCGCGCGCTTGCCGTTCGTCGCCGCGCGGCCATAGATGTACTGCGCGATCGGGGTCGACCCCACAAAGCCCACGCCCTGGATCACCGGATGGTCCAGAATGCCGTCCACCACCGTCTTGTCACCGTTCACCACCTGCAGCACGCCGTCCGGCAGCCCGGCCTCTTGCAGCAACTCGGCCAGATAAAGCGAGGTCGAGGGCACCCGCTCGGACGGTTTCAGGATCATCGCGTTGCCCGAGGACAGGGCCGGGCCGATCTTCCACAGGGGGATCATCGCCGGGAAGTTGAACGGAGTGATTCCCGCAACGACGCCAAGGGGTTGGCGGATGGCGTAAAGGTCAATGCCGGGGCCTGCGCTGTCCATCGCCTCGCCCTTCAGCATCGCGGGCGCGCCCATGCAGACTTCGATCACCTCAAGCCCGCGCTGCACGTCGCCCTTGGCGTCCGGGATGGTCTTGCCGTGTTCGCGGGCGACCATCTCGGCCAGCTTTTCCATGTCGCGGTTGATCAGCGCCCCGAAGGCCATCATCACCCGCGCCCGGCGTTGCGGGTTGGTGGCAGCCCAAGCGACCTGGGCCTTTGCGGCCTCCTGGATCGCGTGGTCAAGTTCGCCCAGCGTGGCCAGCGCCACCTGCGCCTGCACTTCGCCAGTGGCGGGGTTCATGACATCAGCGAAGCGGCCCGAAGTGCCCGCAACGCGCTTACCGTTGATCCAGTGACCGATCTCTTCCATGGAATCCTCCCTTGGGTTGGGCCCTGTTTAATCTTGCACAAACGCCAGACAAAGCGGCAATGTGCCAAAAGGGTTTTGCAATAGTGCAAGCCTCCTCGTCGCATTTCATGCGCTCGTCGGAGGCCCCAACGACGAGAAGCGCAGCGCACGAGGAGTTTGCCGTGGACTGGGACGACCTGCGCGTGTTTCTGGCGGTGGCGCGGACGGAAAGCCTGTCAGCGGCGGGAAAGCGGCTGAAGATCGACCCGGCCACCGTGGGCCGACGGATCGCCAGACTGGAAGAGGCGACGAAAGCCCGGCTTTTCAGCAAATCCCCGCAAGGCTATGCCCTGACCGAGGAAGGTGCACGGCTGATCCCGCATGCGGAACAGGCCGAACGGGCCGCTCTTGGCGCCGAGGAAAGCCTCTCCGGTCCCGGCGGTCTGACCGGCCTCATCCGCCTTGGCGCGCCGGACGGCTGTGCGAATTACCTCCTCCCGCAGGTTCTGTCGCGCATCTGCGATGCCAATCCGGGACTGGAGGTGCAGATCGTCGCACTCCCCCGCGTCTTCAACCTGTCGAAACGTGAGGCCGACATGGCCATCGCCGTCTCGCGGCCCGAGGCCGGGCGGCTGACCGTGCAAAAGCTGACCGACTACCATCTGCATCTGGCGGCCAGCCGGGACTACCTGGCCAAAGCCCCGCCGATCCGCAATCCACAGGACCTGGGCGGGCACCGGATCATCGGCTACATCCCCGACATGATCTTTGACAAGGAACTCGACTACCTGGCCGAAATCGGGATCGGGCCTGCGACGCTGACCTCGAATTCGGTCTCGGTGCAGCTGAACTGGCTGCGGACCGGGGCAGGGGTCGGCGTCGTGCATGACTTTGCCCTACCCGCCGCCCCCGGGCTGACCCGCATCCTGACCGACCGCATCCATCTTGTCCGAAGCTTCTGGCTGATCCGTCACGAAGGCGACGCCCGACTTGACCGGCTGAACCGCTTTGCCGACCAGTTGACCCGCGAGGCCCGGGCCGAGATGGCGCGGCTTGACGCAGCGGTGCAAACGCGCGCTTGACAGACTCGGGTTTGCGGACAGACCCTTGACCTCCGGTCAGAGGGAGGGGCCGCCCCATGCTCGTTCAGCAAATCCTTGCATCCAAAGGCGATCTTGGCGTGATCACGGTGGAACCCGGCACCACGGTGCAAGAGGTTGCCGTGATCCTTTCGGCCAAGCGAATCGGCGCGGTGATGGTCTCGTCCGACGGCAAGAAGGCCACGGGCATCGTCTCGGAACGCGATATCGTGCGCGAACTTGGGCGACGCGGGGCCGCCTGCCTGAAGGATCCGGTCGAAAGCCTGATGACCGTGAAGATCGTTTCCTGCACCCGGACTGAGGGCACCGATGCGGTGCTGGGCCGGATGACGGATGGCCGTTTCCGCCACATGCCGGTGATCGAAGAGGGGCAGATGGTCGGCCTGATTTCCATCGGCGACGTGGTCAAGGCACGGCTGATGGAGCTTGCGGCGGAAAAGGATGCGCTGGAAGGCATGATCAAGGGATTTTAGGGCGGATTCGCGCTTGCACGGGTGCGCGCAATCTTGTTGCGTGCGCCTGTCACGCGGCCGTTAGGGGACAGCCATGCGCATCGGGCTTTATCCGGGGACCTTCGACCCCATCACTCTGGGCCACATCGACATCATCCAGCGCGCCATGGCGCTGGTTGACCGGCTTGTGATCGGCGTCGCGATCAACCGGGACAAGGGGCCGCTCTTCAACCTGGAAGAGCGGGTGGCGATGGTCGAGGCGGAATGCGCCGCCGTCATCGCAAAGACGGGGGGCGAGATCGTGGTTCACCCGTTCGAGAACCTGCTGATCGACTGCGCCCGGGACGTGGGGGCGGGGATCATCGTGCGCGGTCTGCGGGCGGTGGCGGATTTCGAATACGAGTTCCAGATGGTCGGGATGAACCGCGCCCTTGATGCCAGTATCGAGACGGTGTTCATGATGGCCGATGCCCGGCGGCAGGCCATCGCGTCAAAGCTGGTCAAGGAAATCGCGCGGCTGGGCGGCGACGTGTCGAAGTTCGTGACTCCGCCGGTCGCCCTGGCGCTGAAAGCCAAATACACCTGACATGCGAAAGGGGCCCTTGGGCCCCTTTAAGGTCACGTGCTGCGGTCTGGCAGCCTGGCTCAGGCGGCCTTGCCGTAAACGGCTTCGCGCGCGATCCGGTCAGCGTCGCCCGGGAAGATGCCAAGGTCAAGCGCGATGTCCGCAGGCAGGTTCGCGATTTCGTCGCGGGTCTGGCGATACAGCGCATAGTTGGCAGCGGCGGTCTTCAGCATTTCATACACAGAGATCATCATCATAGTCCTTCTACATCGCGGGGGGTCTGCTTTTCCTTCCCGCATGCCTTCAACATAAGCACCCTGTTAGCGCAAACAACGACCAATGCTGCGGTGCGGCTATGCGTGTATCGCATAGCTTTGGACATGAAAAAAGGCGCCAAATGGCGCCCTTTTAGTTCAAATTCAATGGGTTCAGATCAGCTTGCCCATGGCGACGGCCGTATCAGCCATGCGATTTGAGAAGCCCCATTCGTTGTCATACCAGCTGAGGATCGACACGAAGGTCCCGTCCATCACCTTAGTCTGGTCCATGTGGAACACCGACGAATGCGGGTCGTGGTTGAAGTCCGACGACACCAGCTTCTCATCGGTGTAGCCCAGAATGCCCTTCAGCTTGCCATCGGCAGCCGACCGGATCGCGGCGTTGATCTCTTCCACCGTGGTCGCGCGCTTGGCGATGAACTTCAGGTCCACGACCGACACGTTCGGCGTCGGCACACGGATCGAAATCCCGTCCAGCTTGCCCTTCAACTCGGGCAGGACCAGGCCGACGGCCTTGGCAGCCCCGGTCGAGGTCGGAATCATCGACAGGGCCGCAGCCCGGGCGCGGTAGAGGTCCTTGTGCATCGTGTCCAGTGTCGGCTGGTCCCCGGTGTAAGAGTGGATGGTGGTCATCATCCCCTTCTCGATCCCGATTGCCCCGTGCAGGACGGACGCGACCGGCACCAGGCAGTTGGTGGTGCAGGACGCGTTGGAAACGACGATGTCGTCCTTGGTCAGCGTGTGGTGGTTCACGCCGTAGACGATGGTCTTGTCGGCACCATCGCCGGGGGCCGAGATCAGCACCCGCTTCGAGCCGTTCTCAAGATGCGCCTGGCATTTTTCCTTCGAGGTGAAGATGCCGGTGCATTCCAGCACGATGTCGACGTCGCCCCAGGGAAGTTCCGCCGGGTTCTTCAGCGCGGTGACCCGCATCGGGCCGCGGCCCACGTCGATGGTGTCGGTCCCGGTGGTCACCGTGGCGGGAAACTTGCCGTGCACCGAATCGTAGCGCAGAAGATGGGCGTTGGTCTCGACCGGACCAAGGTCGTTGATCGCGATGACCTCGATGTCCTTGCGGCCGGATTCGACAATCGCGCGCAGCACGTTGCGCCCGATGCGACCGAACCCGTTGATGGCGACTTTGACCGTCATGATACTTCCTCCGTACGGATGCGACTCACGTCGCCTGTTAGCGGTAACATGCGCGGTTACCGCACGAATGCAACCTTAGTTCGATGCGGCTAGTCCCAGAACTTCACCCATTCGATAAGGTCGATGAACTTGCGTGACAGAAAACTCAGGGCGGCGCCGTCGTTGGCAAAGGCATCTGCGGCGATGCCGGCCGCGATGACGATGCCCAGGAACAGCGCGACGCGGTTCGTCATGCCGAGCCCCCGCCACCCTGGGCACCTGGGCCCGTCAAAGGGAAAGGATCGGAAAGCAGTCGCGGCAACATCGGGCATCCTTGACCTGTCGCGCCTGTCATAGGCGATCCTGACGGCTTAGGGTAGGGGTGCGTTACAGGGCAAGGACGGGCGGGAACGCGGTCATGTCGGCAAACCGGCAGAAGTTCGGCCGGGCAAGGTGCAGCGCGGGCAGGCGGGCCTGAAGCTTTTCCGTCAGCTCGGCCAGGGCGGTTTCGTAGACCGGCACGGCCTCTGCCGGCAGCCAGGTGTGGCAATAGGCCAGCGTCGTGTGGAAGGCATAGCTGTCATGCTGAGGCGTGCGGTAGCCAAGCGCTTCCGACAGCCGGTCGCGCCAAAGCCGCAGCGCGGCGGTGTCGGCGTCACTCACGCCGGTCAGGGTCACGCCGAACGGGGTAACTGCGACCGGGCGCAACGCAAAGTCTGGCATCGGCGGCAGATGGCGCAGCATCCCGGTCATCGCGGCCG
>JBGSVS010000260.1:0-2191 GCA_041752895.1 Tabrizicola sp. | reverse complement strand
CCGCGATCCTGGAAGACCCCCACAAGGCCGAGACGATGGCGCGGGCGGCGCTGGGCGAGGGCAAGCCGGACGCGACGGCCCGGCTGGTGGCATTGGTCGAAGATTTGGGCGGAGACGCAACATGAACGCAGCAACGAAGCTTCCGCTGGAACTGGGGCCGATCCATTTCGTCGGCATCGGCGGGATCGGGATGTCGGGGATCGCCGAAGTGCTGATGACGCTGGGCTACCGGGTGCAGGGGTCGGACGCGAAGGCGTCAAAGATCACCGACCGGCTGGTCAAGCTTGGCGCGACCTTCTTCGAGGGCCAGAAGGCCGAGAATATCGGCGACGGGGTGTCGGTCGTGGTGATCTCGTCCGCGATCAAGAAGGGCAATCCGGAACTGGAAGAGGCCCGTCGCCGCAAGCTGCCGGTGGTGCGGCGGGCGGAGATGCTGGCGGAACTGATGCGGATGCGGTCGAACATCGCCATCGCCGGGACGCATGGCAAGACGACGACAACGACGATGGTGGCGACGCTGCTGGACAAGGGCGGGTTTGACCCGACGGTCATCAACGGCGGCGTGATCCACGCCTATGGGTCGAACGCGCGGGCTGGGGCGGGCGAGTGGATGGTGGTCGAGGCGGACGAGTCGGATGGCTCGTTCAACCGGCTGCCCGCGACCATCGCCATCGTGACCAATATCGACCCGGAACACATGGAGCATTGGGGGACCTTCGACGCGCTGCGGAAGGGGTTCCTGGATTTCGTGTCGAACATCCCGTTCTACGGGCTTGCGGTCTGCTGCACGGACCACCCGGAAGTGCAGGCCTTGGTCGGTCGCGTCACGGACCGGCGCGTGGTGACTTTCGGCTTCAACGCGCAGGCAGATGTGCGGGCGGTGAACCTGACCTATGAGAACGGGGTCGCGCATTTCGACATTGCGCTGCAGGGCGAGGGAGGCATGATCGAGGGCTGCACGCTTCCGATGCCGGGGGATCACAACGTGTCGAACGCGCTGTCAGCGGTGGCCGTGGCGCGGCATCTGGGGATGAAGAAGGACGAGATCCGCGAGGCCCTCGCCGGGTTTGCAGGGGTCAACCGCCGCTTTACCAAGGTCGCCGAGGTGAACGGGGTCACGATCATCGACGACTATGGCCACCACCCGGTGGAGATCGCCGCCGTCCTGAAAGCGGCGCGGCAGGCCACCAAAGGCCGGATCATCGCGGTGCATCAGCCGCACCGCTATACGCGCCTCTCCAGCCTGTTCGAAGAGTTCTGCACCTGTTTCAACGAGGCCGATGTCGTGGCCATCGCCGAGGTTTATGCGGCGGGTGAGGACCCGATCCCGGGGGCCAGCCGTGACGATCTGGTGGCGGGGCTGATCGCGCATGGTCACCGGCACGCGCGGGCGCTGGCGGATGAAGCCGAGCTTGCGCGGTTGGTGAGAGAGCAGGCGCAACCGGGCGATATGGTTGTGTGCCTGGGGGCCGGGACGATCAGTGCCTGGGCCAATGCGCTGCCAACGAAACTGATGGGCAAGGCGGCATGAGGGGCACGAATTTTCTGCGAAAATTCGGGGGCCCCGGCGCATGAGCACGCCGCTGATCCTGGGCTGTGTCTGGGTGCTGGTCGCGGCGGGCACGGCGATGCTGCCGATGCGGCGGCAGATGGTGCCGGGGCTGGCGCTGTTGATTGCGGCGCCGGTGCTTCTGGTCTGGATCGGCTGGCTGCACGGCTGGGTTTGGCTGGCGTTCGGGCTCTTCGCCTTTGTCTCGATGTTCCGCAATCCGCTGCTTTACTTCGCGCGGCGCGCGCTGGGACGGCCTGCGCCCTTGCCGAAGGAGCTTGAGAAGTGACGCTGCCTTTGGCCCTGTGCCTTGTCTGGCTGGTGGTTGCCAATCTGATCGGGATGGTCCCATCGCGCGACAAGCACTGGCGGGTGGCCTATCTTCTGATCGCTATCGGCGTGCCGCTTCTGGGCTGGGTGACCTATGAGGCGGGGCCGGTGGTGGGGTTGCTTTTGCTGATAGCCGGGGCGTCGATCCTGCGCTGGCCGGTGGTGTTCTTCTGGCGCTGGCTGCGCCGTCAGTTGGGGTAGGGGATGAGCGGGGTTCTCTGGGCGCTTGGCGGGGTGACGGTGGTGCTGGCCGGGGTGATGTCCTACGCGGTCACGCGCCGCTATGGCTGGGGGGCGGCGGTGACGCTGCCC
>JBGSVS010000259.1:0-6534 GCA_041752895.1 Tabrizicola sp. | reverse complement strand
GCGCGCTATCCGGCGCTGCGGCTGGCGCGCGAGGTGATGGCGCGGCGGGGACTTGCGGGGGCGGCGTTCAACGCGGCGAAGGAAGTGGCGCTGGATCACTTCCTCGCGGGCGGGATCGGTTTCATGGACATGTCAGGCGTGGTCGAGGCCACGCTTTCGGCGCTTGAGCCGGATTTTGGTAACGCTTCAGCAACCATGACCCTTGAGGATGTGCAGGCGATGGACCATCTGGCTCGGGTAAGGGCGGAAGAAATCGCGCGAGCGAAGGCAGGAGCAGGCTGATGGAAACGATTGTGGCGGCGCTTGGTGGCACGGCCTGGACGGTGGCCTTCTTCGTCATCGCCCTGTCAATCATCGTCTTTGTCCACGAATACGGCCACTACATCGTCGGGCGCTGGTCGGGCATCCACTCTGAAGTGTTCTCCATCGGCTTCGGCCCGGTCCTTTTCAGCCGGACGGACAAACGCGGCACGCGCTGGCAGATCGCGGCGATCCCCTTTGGCGGTTTTGTGAAGTTTCTGGGCGATGCTGATGCCTCGTCGGTGCAGCAAGGCGATGTCACCGGCCTTTCGGCCGAGGAGCGGCGGCACACGATGGCGGGCGCTCCGCTGTGGGCGCGGTCGGCGACTGTGGCGGCGGGGCCGGTGTTCAATTTCATCCTGACCTTCGTTCTGCTTGCTGGGCTTGCCGTAGTGGTCGGCATGCCCCGAGAAGAGCCGACAGTTGGTCAGTTGCGGTCCTTCCCGTTCGAGGGCGCGGGCTTGGTCGAGGGCGATGTGATCCTTGCGGTCGAAGGCCAGGCGACGCCGGACTGGGAGACGTTCGGGAACGTGACCGAAAAACTCGCCGGGAAAACGACCCTGACCTACACAGTGCAGCGCGGCGACGCAGAAGTCGCGGTTCCTGGCCCGCATCCGCTGGCTCCGGTCGTGGGCGAAGTGCAGATCCGATCCGCCGCCATGGACGCAGGTCTGCAGGAAGGCGACGTGATTCTGCAGGCGGGCGGCAAGGAGGTTAGGTTCTTCGACGAGCTTCCGGATATCGTGGCAGCCAGCAAGGGCCAGCCGGTCCCGGTGACCGTCTGGCGTGACGGGAACACCTTCGAGGTGTCGATTGCCCCGCGCATCCGGACGGTCGAGGATGACAAAGGCGGCTTTACCGAACGCTACCTCCTTGGTCTCTACTCGGGCATGTTCTTCGAGCCTGCGGTCCGCAGTGTCGGACCCTGGGAAGCCGCGACCGGGGCGGGGCAGACCATGTGGCTGATGACGACGACGACATTCTCGGGCCTTTCGCACATGATCCAGGGGGCCATTTCCAGTTGCAACCTGTCAGGCGCAATCGGGATGGCGGAAACCGCGGGCGATGCGGCGCGCAACGGGGCGCAAAGCTTTGTCAGCATGATCGCGATCCTGTCGCTTGGGATCGGTATTCTGAACCTGTTCCCGATTCCGGTGCTGGATGGCGGGCATCTGGTGTTTCATGCCTATGAGGCAGTCACCCGGCGGAAGCCTTCCGAAATGGCGCTGCGCATCCTGATGACGGTGGGCCTGACGCTGGTCCTGTCGATCATGATCTTCGGCCTTAGCCGCGATCTTCTGTGCACCTGAAACCCGGCAGTCACTCACCCGTCTGCGCGCCGTTTGGGCCATCTGATCCACCGGGCGGCGACGGTGGTCGCGCGGCGGCCATTGCCCTTGCACCACAACATCTTGCAAAGTTATCCACAGGGACCGCATGCTTTTGACAAAGCTTTGCTTTCCCGATAGTCAATCCGGAAACAAGAAGTTCGGCGAGGATGTGACATGCGGAAGACCCAGAGCGAAGCCCAGGGACGACCGACCCGGGCAAGGTCGAGGGCCCGTCTCATGGCCACAGCGGTTTTTCTTGGCGCCGCAACAGCTTCGCAGCCCTTCCTCCAGCCGGCCTTCGCGCAGGTCTTTTCGTTTTCGAACGTCACCATCGAAGGCAATGAGCGCGTCGATGCCGCGACGATCCTGAACTTCGCCGGAATCAGGCGTGGCGATGAGGTCTCGGCGGCGGCGTTGAACGATGCCTACCAGCGCATCCTGAACTCGAACCTGTTCGAGACGGTCGAGCTTATCCCCCAGGGGTCGACGCTGCTGATCCGGGTGCAGGAATACCCGATCGTCAACGTCATCTCGATTGAAGGCAACAAGCGCCTGAAGGACGAACGTCTGGCGGAACTGATCCAGTCGCAGCCGCGCCGGGTCTATTCGCCCGCGCTGGCCGAGGCGGATGCGGCAGCGATTGCCGAAGCCTATCGCGTGGCGGGTCGCCTGGCCGCGCAGGTCACGCCAAAGATCATCCGGCGCAACGACAACCGCGTCGACCTTGTCTTCGAGATCACCGAAGGCAAAGTGGTCGAGATCGAGCGTCTTTCCTTCGTCGGCAACAAGGCGTTTTCCGACCGCCGCTTGCGTCAGGTGCTGGAGACGAAGCAGGCAGGCCTTCTGCGCAACCTGATCCAGCGCGACACCTATATCGCCGAGCGGCTGGAACTTGACCGGAAGGTGCTGACCGACTTTTACCTGTCGCGCGGCTATATCGATTTCCAGGTTCTCGATGCCAGCGCCGAGGTCAGCCGCGAGCGCGATGCGACCTTCGTGACCTTTACCGTGCGCGAGGGTCTGCCCTACGGCATCGGCAATGTGACCACGGTCTCGGAAGTCGAAGGTCTTGATGCGGCCGAGTTCGAGGCAGTCCAGAAGATCCGGGCCGGCCAGACCTACACGCCGCTCTTGATCGACAACAACATCACGCGGATGGAAACGCTGGCCCTGAAGAAGGGGCTGAACTTCATCCGGGTCGAACCGAGGATCACCCGCAACGACCGCGACCAGTTGGTCGACATCGAATTCGCCATCGTCAAGGGCGAACGGATCTTCGTCGAACGCATTGATATCGAGGGCAACACGACGACGCTGGACCAGGTGATCCGTCGTCAGTTCCGCACCGTGGAAGGCGACCCCTTCAACCCGCGTGAGATTCGTCAGGCGGCGGAACGCATCCGCGCGCTTGGGTTCTTTGCCGATGCGCAAGTGAATGCCGAACCGGGCTCGGCCGCCGATCAGGTTGTGGTCAACGTCGACGTCGAGGAGCAGCCGACCGGCAGCTTGAGCTTTGGGGTCAGCTATTCGGTCTCTACGGGTACCGGCTTCAACATCGGGTTTTCCGAGACGAACTTCCTGGGTCGTGGGCAGAAACTGTCGCTGGCAATCTCGACGGCTTCGGCAAGCCAGAACTCAAGCTTCAGTTTTACCGAACCGGCGCTGCTTGGCCGCGATCTCAGCTTTTCTGTCGGGGGCTTCTACCGGACATCCGAGTCCGACTTTTCGGTCTACGACACGCGCAACATCGGCTTTTCCACCGGAATTGGCTTCCCCTTGGGCGAGCAGTCCAACCTGGACCTGCGTATCAGCGTCGCCGAAGACAAGCTTTTCAATTACTCGGGCGACTCGGCCATCATCATCGCCGAAGCGGCACGGGGCGCGCTGACCACGTTTTCGCTGGGCTACTCGTACGAATTCGACAACCGGATCACCGGTCTCAATCCCAAAGGCGGGGTGCTTCTGCGCTTTGGCCAGGACTACGCGGGTCTGGGCGGCGACAACGAGTACATCAAGACGACGGCGCTTGCGCTGGCCGAAACCCGGGTACTGAACGAGGAAGTGACCCTGCGCGCGATCTTTGAGGGCGGTGCGATCACCTCGCTTGGCGGCAACGTGACGCGCGTCACCGACCGGTTCTTCGGCAATGGCAAGATCCGGGGGTTTGAGCCGAACGGGATCGGGCCGCGAGATCTGGGTGCGACCAACGATGACGCGCTTGGCGGCAACATGTTCGCCGTCGCGCGGTTCGAAGCCGACTTCCCGCTGGGCCTGCCGGAAGAATACGGTATCTCGGGCGGCGCGTTCTTTGACGTTGGCTCGGTCTGGAGCCTGGACAACGACAACGGTGGAGCCGTGGACGACAGCTTCAACCCGCGGGCTGCCGTCGGTCTGTCGGTCTTCTGGACCACTCCCATCGGTCCGTTGCGGTTCAACTTCAGCCGGGCGGTGCAGAAGGAAGACTACGACAAGGAACAGACCTTCGACCTGACCATCTCGACGAAGTTCTAAGCATGGCAGGGCCGCGGACGCAAAGTCGCCCCTGGCTTTCGCCGGGTGTTCTTGCGGTGCTCGCGGTTCTCGCGCTGCAGAGTGGTGCTGCGGCGCAAGAGCCGGCAACCCCGATCCTGACGCTGGATCAGGACCGCCTGTTCCTGGAATCGGATTTCGGCCGGACCGTCATCGAGAGGGAACGCCTTGCGTCGCAGGCGCTTGAACAGGAGAACCGCCGGATCGAGGCGGAGCTTGTGGCCGAAGAGCAGGCGCTGACCGAAGCGCGCTCCACCCTGTCGGCCGAAGAGTTCGCAGCGCGCGCCGAGGCCTTCGATGCCAAGGTCGTGCGGATCCGGACCGAGCAGGATGCCAAAGCAAGCCGCCTGACCGACGGACGAGAGGCTGATCGCAAGGCGTTTCTCGAAGTTGCGGTGCCGGTCCTTGGAGAGATACTGGGCGACACGGGTGCCACGGCGATCCTGGACAAGGGGCTGGTGATCCTGTCGCTGTCGGCGGTCGACGTCACCGACGAGGCCATAGCGCGCGTCAACTCGGCGCTGGCCGAAAAGGCGGCACCGAAACCCTGATTGCTGGCCGCCCGGACCGGCATGAACTTGTGCCCTCCCGCGCGACTTGCTAGCTACTTCCAATGACCCCTAGCGGGGTTTCGTGTGGGCCCTGGGGCCGGGGAAGGGGTTTAAGATGGATACAGCCGCCGTGACCAATGCCGATCTTGACCTGATCCAGCGGATCATTCCGCACCGCTATCCCTTCCTGCTGATCGACAAGGTCCGCGACATCGTGCTGAACGAGGCCTGCGTCGGCATCAAATGCATCACGCTGAACGAGCCGCAGTTCCAGGGGCATTTCCCGGGTATGCCGATCTTTCCGGGCGTGATGATCATCGAGGCGATGGCACAGACCTCGGGGGTGCTGGTTGGCCTGTCGATGGACCTGGTCGACAAGAACGCCAAGGTGTTCTTCATGGGGGTTGATGGCGTCAAGTTCCGCCGCAAGGTGGTGCCGGGCGACGTGCTTGAGCTGCATGTGAAGGCCCTGCGCGGGGGCGGACGGGTCTGGAAGTTCGAGGGCCGCGCCATGGTTGAGGGCGAACTGGCCTGTGAGGCGACCTTCATGGCGATGTTCGACGTCGCCAAAGCATGACCGTCGATCCTTCAGCGCGCGTCCACCCTTCTGCCGTGGTCGAGCCCGGCGCGGTCATCGGCGCAGAATGCGTCATCGGCCCCTTCTCGATCATCGGCGCCGAGGTATCACTCGGCGCGCGCGTGACGGTGAAATCGCACGCCGTCATCACCGGCTGGACCGAGATCGGCGAGGAGACGGTGATCTTCCCGTTTGCGACGGTCGGCGAGGTGCCACAGGACCTGAAGTATTCTGGCGAGCATACCCGGCTGGTTATCGGCAAGCGCTGCCGCATCCGCGAGGCGGCGACGCTGAACACCGGGACGGAAGGCGGCGGCGGCGTGACGCGGGTCGGCGATGACTGCCTGATCATGACCGGCGCGCATGTCGGCCACGATGCGCAGATCGGCGATAGGGTGATCCTGGTGAACCACGTGGCCATCGCGGGCCATTGTGTCCTTGGTGACGATGTGATCGTCGGCGGGTTGTCGGGGGTCCACCAATGGGTGCGGATCGGGCAGGGCGCTATCATCGGCGCGGTGACGATGGTCACGAACGACGTCATCCCCTATGGCCTCGTTCAGGCCCCGCGCGGTGAGCTTGATGGGTTGAACCTTGTCGGCCTCAAGCGCCGGGGCGTGGACCGGGCAGGGATCACGGCACTTCGGGCGGCCTATCAGACACTGGCGCAAGAGGACGGCAGTTTCCTCGACCGCGCCCGGAAACTGGCTGAGGAAAGCGATTCCCCCCTCGTGCGCGAGATCGCCGATTTCATCCTGTCGAAGTCGGACCGCAGCTTCCTGACACCCAAGGGCGGCCGGTGACCGGCGTGAGAACCGCGATCATCGCGGGGCAGGGCCGGTTGCCTGCAGCACTCGCCGCCGGGATGGCCGAAGTGCCGCTCGTCGCTGCCATGGATGGTTTTGCGCCCGAAGCGATCACCGTGGACCTGACCTTCCGGGTCGAGCGACTGGTTCCCTTCCTGCGGGCGCTGGAACGCGACGGGATCGGTCAGGTGATCTTTGCAGGGGCAGTGACGCGCCCTCGGCTGGACCCGGCGCTGCTGGATGAGGCCACGGCCTCGCTTCTTCCGCGGCTGATGCAGGCGATGGCGGCGGGGGATGACGCGACACTGCGGGTGGTGATCACGTTGTTCGAAGAGTTCGGCTTTACCGTCGCGGGTGTCGAAGACGTGGCCCCGGCGCTTTTGCCAGGGGCGGGGGTGCTGGCCGGGACCTTGACGCCGCAGGATGAAGCCGATGCGTCC
>JBGSVS010000258.1:0-1767 GCA_041752895.1 Tabrizicola sp. | reverse complement strand
GCGGTCGACCAGCGTATCGCCGGACTTGTCCGTCGCGGGCGTGCGGGTGTCGCTGACGGTCAGCACGGCGATGCGGACCGGGTGGAAGGGCAGGGTTTCGTCGATGCGGGACATCTCTAGCTCCGTGGCATGAGGGCAAGCCGCAGGGCCAGCGCTCCGAAGATCGTGGCGCTGACCCGGGAAAGCCAACGCGACAGGTTGGCCGAACGGGCAAGCCTTTGACCGATGGAGCCTGCAAAAAGCCCGACAGCCCCGTTGACGATGAGGCCCCCCAGACAGAAGACAAGACCAAGGGTCAGGAACTGCGGCAGGATCGGGCGCGCCGGATCGACAAACTGCGGCAGGAAGGCCAGAATGAAGAGAATGACCTTGGGGTTCAAGAGGTTGACCACAAGGGCCTGACCAAACACGCGGGCCAATGGTTGCGGGGTCACGGGGGCGTCCGTGGCGGCCGGACCCGAACGAATGGACGACACGGCAAGCCAGAGAAGATACCCGACGCCCAGCCAGCGGATCGCCTCGAAGGCTGCCGGCTGTGCCGCGACCAGCGCGCCAAGGCCAAGGGCGGCAAGAAGCGTATGCACCATCCCCCCCGCCGCGATCCCGAAATTCGCCGCCATCGCCGCCCCACGCCCGGCCTTCAACCCCTGGCCAAGGCAGAACATCATGTCCGCCCCCGGCGTCAGGTTCAGCGCCAACCCGGCGGGGATGAAGGCGAGGAGGGTGAGCGTGTCGACGGGGAGCATAGGTGCCTCAGAGGCAGGGGTTCATCACGGGCAAGCGCGGCTTTTCCAGAGCCTTCGCCGCCGCGTCCAGATCGACGGCCTGCGAGGACATGCCATCGATCATCATCCGCACGTCCGACTCTGGGGCCAGCGTTTCCTCACAGGTCAGCGGATTCTTCGCGACCTTGTCCCGGAAGTGGTCGACCACACTCTGGTGGAAGGCCTCGACCTCGGCCACGCTGCGGGGCGGAACCGCATTGCGCGCGATGAAGGCAGTTTGCAGGCGCTGGAATTCGGTCATCCCGGCGGTCCTCTCTGCCGGCATCCCGCAGACTTCGGCCACGGCAAGAAGCTCGGAGTAGATCGCCCAGGCACAGCCGACGGCCCCGTTCATGTCCATCCCGACGCAGCCCTGGTCGTTGCAGGTAACGGTCACCCCGTCCCCAAGGTCGAGTTGTCGCGTCACCGCACCCGAGGGATCGGTGCTGACGATCACCTTGTCGGCGTTCTGCCGAAACAGAAGCGCGTAGTCGATCCAGGGCTCGGCCCCGCAGGGTGCGGCAAGCAGGATGACGGTCAGAAGTGCTCTCATCCCCGCAACCTCGCCTGGAGGCTTAGCAGATCCGCCCAGGCCTCGCGCTTGGCGCTGGGGGTGCGGAGGAGATAGGCCGGGTGTGTCATCGGAAGGAGTGGCTTTCCAAGGGCTTGTGACCAATTCCCCCGCGCCCGCAGGATGCCCTTGGTCCCGGTCAGGGCATAAAGCGGCGTGTTGCCGACGACGACGATCACCTGGGGGTCGACCAGAGCGATGTGACGTTCCACGAAGGGCAGCATCATCGCGATTTCGGCCGGTTCCGGATCGCGGTTGCCGGGGGGCCTCCAGGGCAGGACGTTGGTGATGTAAAGTGCTGCATCGGCGTCGGGGCTGGTGCGCGACAGGCCGATCGCCGCGAACATGCGGTCCAGAAGCTGACCCGCGCGCCCGACGAAGGGGCGGCCTTCGCGGTCCTCGTCCGCGCCCGGGGCCTCGCCGATAATCAGG
>JBGSVS010000257.1:0-6562 GCA_041752895.1 Tabrizicola sp. | reverse complement strand
CGCCAGCGTGACCTCGGCCACCCCGGGCCGATGCGCCTGGGTCACGATGATGTCGGCAATCCGCGGCCCCACCGGCTCCAGCCGGACCCCGCCCGAGACACCGAAGATCCCCAGCGCGATGTTCCAGTCCCAGCCGAAGTCGCACTGCTGTTTCCGCAGCATGTTGTTGTAGGCAATCGCGCCATTCACCTGCTGATAGGGGATCGGAAACGGCATCCGCGCTGCCCGCGCCAAAGCCTCGCGGACGGGCGAGCGGAAGAGGATCTCGACCGCATTCTCTCCCGCGCGCAACGCCGAAGAAACATCCACCCGCCAACGCCGATGCACGTTAGCCACAGACAGGACCAGTTCCCCGTTCAGCCGAACCTCGGCGACGGTGTCCAGCCCTTCAACCACCAGTTCCGAAGCCGAACCGTCATGGGTGAACACCCGCGTCGCCACCCAGTCCCGCTCGCTCACCCAGCGGCAGTCATACTCGTTCCGGCCCCAATACGGGTCCGGGATCACCCCTGCCTTCGCCAGCGCAGAAACCCCATCGCCAGGCAGGTCGAAGGCAATGACATGGGCGCCGCTTTCATCCGAAAGCGTCCAGCACCCCGCCAGATCGAGCATTGTTCAGATCCTCTGTTCCGTCTTCGCGTCAAAGAGCGAGGCCTTGGGGATATCGAGCCCCAGATGCACCTTCGTCCCCGCCGGGAGCCGCCCTTCGACCGGCACCCGCACGCTCATGTTCATCCCTTCGGCCTTCAGCCACAGCAGGCTGTCCGCCCCGAGATTCTCGTCAATCTCCACCTCAGCCGGGATCGAAGGCCCCGCCAAAGGCGTCGTCGACACCGTGATATGTTCGGGCCGTACTCCAAGGATCGCCTGATCCCTGTCCAGCACCGCCCCGCCCTCGTAACCTGCAAGATCGATCCGAAGTCCGCCGAAGTGGAACGCCTTGCCGCCATCCACTGTCCGCCCTTGCAGGAAGTTCATCGACGGGCTGCCGATGAAGCCCGCGACAAACAGGTTCGACGGGCGGTTGTAGATCTCCAGCGGTTCGGCCAGTTGCTGGATCACGCCGCCCTTCATCACCGCGATCCGGTCGGCCAGCGTCAGCGCCTCGATCTGGTCGTGGGTCACGTAGACCATCGTGTTGCCCAGCTGGTTGTGCAGGCGCTTGATTTCCACCCGCAGTTCAGAGCGCAGCTTGGCGTCGAGGTTCGACAGCGGCTCGTCGAACAGGAATACGTCCACATCCCGCACCAGCGCCCGCCCGATGGCCACCCGCTGCCGCTGCCCGCCCGAGAGGGCCGCAGGCTTGCGGTCGAGCAAGGGCTGGATCTGCAGAATCTCCGCCGCCCGGGCGATCCGCTTGTCGATCTCGGCCTGCGGGACCTTGGCGTTCTTCAACCCGAAGGACAGGTTCCCCCGCACCGTCATCTGCGGGTAAAGCGCGTAGGACTGGAACACCATCCCGATGCCGCGATCCGACGGCTCCGACCAGGTGACGTTCTTCCCCTTGATCCAGATCTGCCCATCGGTGATGTCCAACAGGTCCGCAAGGCAGTTCAGCAGTGTCGACTTCCCGCAGCCCGACGGCCCCAGAAGCACGACAAACTCCCCCTCCGCCACATCAAGGTTCATGTTCTTCAGAACCGAAACCGAACCGAAGTTCAGCGTCAGGTCCTTGACTTCAATCGAATTACCCATGGATCAGCCTTTCACGGCACCGGCGGCGATACCGCGGACGAAGAGTTTGCCAGAGACGAAGTAGACAACCAGCGGCACCAGGCCGGTCAGGACCGTGGCGGCCATGTTGACGTTGTACTCCTTCACCCCCTGGACAGAGTTGACGATGTTGTTCAGCTGCACCGTCATCGGGTAGAGGTCGGGCTTGGTGAAGACGACCCCGAAGAGGAAGTCGTTCCAGATCCCCGTCACCTGCAGGATCAGCGCCACCACGAAGATCGGCAGGCTCATCGGCAGCATGATGCGCAGGTAGATGCCCCAGAACCCGGCCCCATCGACGCGGGCGGCCTTGAACAGCTCTTCCGGGATCGAGCTGAAGTAGTTCCGGAACAGAAGCGTCAGGATCGGCATCCCGAAGATCGTGTGCACGATGATCAGGCCCCAAAGCGTGCCGTAGATCCCCGCTTCACGCAGCAGGATCACGATCGGATACAGCATGATCTGGTAGGGGATGAACGATCCGAAGATCAGGATTGTGAAGAAGATGTCCGATCCCTTGAACTTCCAGTTGATCAGCGCGTAGCCGTTCACCGATGCGATGGCGATCGACACGATCACCGAGGGCACCGTGATCAGAACGGAATTCCAGAAGCCGCGGGAAAGCCCGTCGCAGTTCAGACCAGTGCAGGCCTCGGCCCAGGCCTTGACCCAGGGCTGGAAGGTAATCTCGACCGGCGGGGCAAAGATGTTGCCGAGGCGAACCTCGGGCATGCCCTTCAGGCTGGTCATCACCATCACCCACAGGGGCAGCAGGTAGTAAAGGCAGACCACGATCAGGATGCCATACAGCATGATGTTGCGCGGGCTGAGCGCCTTTTTCGGCTTGGCGCCACGCGGGCCAGTCATTGCAATATCAGCCATCCTTCTTGCCTCCGAATTCCAGGTAGGCCCAGGGGATCAGCACGATCAGCACGCTGAGCAGCATCATGGTCGAGGCCGCGAAGCCTTGCCCAAGGTTCTGTGCCTGGAACATGTAGTCGTAGACATACATTGCGGGCACCTGGGAGGCGTTGCCGCCGGGGCCTCCGCTCGTCATCGCGACCACAAGGTCATAAAGCCGGATGATGCCGGATGCGACGATCACCAGCGTGGTGATGAACACCGGGCGCATCATCGGGATGATGACGACGACATAGGTCTTCCAGGTCGGAATGCCGTCGACGCGGGTGGCCTTCCAGATATCCTCGTCGATGCCACGCAGACCGGCCAGCATCAGGCACATGACAAACCCTGTTCCCTGCCACAGCCCTGCGATCAACAGGCCGTAAAGCACTGTGTCGGGGTTGTTCAGCGGGTCAAAATTGAAACTCGTCCAGCCCCAGTCGCGCACCACGCCCTGGATGCCGAACTGCGGATTCAGGATCCACTGCCACACCAGCCCCGTCACGATGAAGGACAGCGCAAACGGATACAGCATGATGGTGCGGAACGTGTCCTCGTAGCGGATCTTCTGGTCCATCAGCACCGCCAGGATGAAACCCATCACCACGGTAAAGACCAGCGACATCACTCCGTAGAACAAGAGGTTCTCGATCGACACCAGCCAGCGGCCGTTCGACCACAGCCGGTCATACTGGTCAAAGCCGACGAAATTGGTCCTCGGCAAAAGCTTCGAGTTGGTGAAGGAATAGACGACGGTCCAGATCGTGCCGCCGACAAAGACCACCAGAGCCGTCGCGATCATTGGAATTGCCGCGATCTTTGCGCTGATGTTGCGGGTCCAGCGTGCCCTCGGCCGCGCCTCCGACCCCTGGCGGCCAATCGCCGCCTCGGTGGTAGATGCCATCGGTTCCCTCCCAACCTTCGGTTAGACAAAGGGGCTGCCCGTTTCCGGACAGCCCCCGGTCGTCAGGATGGTATCAGATACCCGACTTCAGAATTTCCACCCACTTGGCATGGGCATCTTCCGGAGCCATGTCGGACTTCCAGAACTCGACCATCAGGTCTTCGGCCTGCTTTTGCACGTCCGGGTTCCAGTTCATGTCGCCCGAGGGAACGATGTTTCCACCGGCCAGGACTTCCAGACCCTTCTTCATGCAGTCGTTGGCAGCCGCGAGGTCAACGTCACCGCGGATCGGAAGCGAGCCCTTCTTCAGGTTGAATGCAACCTGGACTTCCGGGCTGACCAGCTGGGCGGCCAGACGCTTCTGCGCGGCTTCCTTGTCCGGATCATCCAGCTTCGGGAAGTAGAACGCATCACCGCCGGTCGAGATGTACTCGTTCAGGCCAAGGCCGAGAAGGCAGGTATAGTCCTTGCCGGCCACTTCGCCCGCAACCTGGAACTCGCCCTGCGCCCAGTCACCCATGATCTGGCCGGCGGCTTCGTCGGTGATGACAAGGTTGGTCGCCTGGTTCCAGTCCTGAACGGTGGACTTCGCTGCCAGCTTGCGGGCGTCTGCCGCAGCCTGGAAGACCTTGGCGTATTCCGCGCCGGCCGCCACGTCCATGTTCTTGTCGATGTTCACGGCCTTCCAGGCGTCAAGCCCGGCCACCGCGATCTGCATCGCACCGAAAGCCAGGTTCGACTGCCAGGGCTGGTTGCCCAACGCCAGCGGGATCTTGCCAGCAGCTTCAACCTGCGGAGCGGTTGCGACGAACTCGTCCCAGTTGGTCGGAACCGGGATGCCGATATCCTCATAAACCTTGTTCGACAGCCACAGCCATTCCGGCGAGTGGATGTTCACCGGGGCGCAGTAGATCTTGCCGTCCACGGTGCAGGCATCCAGAAGCGACGGCGGATAGACGATGTCTTTCCAGTTGTTCGCCTCGGCCACATCGGTCAGGTCCAGCATCAGACCCGCTTCGACCAGTTCCAGCGCCTGCTGGCCGTGGTTGAACTGGGTGGCCCCCATCGGGTCGCCGCCCGTAATGCGGGAAATCATGATCGGGCGCGCCGTGCCGCCGCCGCCAGCGATGGCGCCGTCGACCCATTTGTCGCCCGCCGCGTCGAAGGCCTTGGCCAGTTCGCCCACAGCCGCAGCTTCGCCGCCGGAGGTCCACCAGTGGGTGACCTCAAGCTCGGTGGCCATGGCGGGCATCGCCACGGACATCGCAAGAAGCGCCGTCATTTTCGAAAGTTTCATACCGTTCCTCCCGGTTTCTAAAACGTTATAGAAATAGCCTATAACGTTATAGTTTTGCCAATCAACTGATCTTTTCGCTTGTAGCAGCCCCTCACAGAAGTTTTCATGGGGGGGTGATCCGCGCCGATCCGGGCGCTTACACAGGGGAAAAACGGGCTGATGCTGCACTGCCAAAACAGCGCTGAACCCCTTGCCGGACGGACGCTTCCTGCGCCGCACCGTTCAGGTTGCGCTGCAGGTGCAAAGCAGGCACTCGGCACCGAATCACCCTGCCGGATTCCGAATCGTGCTGGATTTCGTTGGTGCGCAAACAGGGGGCAGCATGGTCTCGCTCCCTGATCTGCCCAGCCCTGATTCGGACACGCAGCGCCCGACGTTGAAGACCATTGCGGCCGCGACCGGGCTTGCCATCGCCACCGTATCCCGCGCGCTGAAGGACGCCCCCGACATCGGTGAGGACACCAAGCGCCGGGTCCGTGAGACGGCCGCCCTCCTCGGCTACCGCCCGAACCGCGCGGGTGTGCGCCTGCGCACCGGCAAGACCAACGTGATCGCGCTGGTCCTGTCGACCGAAACCGACGTGATGAACCACACGTCGCGGCTGATCTATTCCATCGCCAACGCGCTGCGCGGAACCGCCTACCACATGGTCGTCATGCCCTTCTTCCCCGACCAGGACCCGATGGAGCCGATCCGCTACCTTGTAGAGACCGAAAGCGCCGACGGCATCATCCTGAACCAGACCAAGCCTGACGACCCCCGCGTCCGCTACATGCACGACCACGGCTTTCCCTTTGCCGCGCATGGCCGGACCTCGATGGGCATCGACCATCCCTACTTCGACTTCGACAACGAAGCCTATGGCCGCCTCGGCGCCCGGGCGCTGGTGGAACGCGGTCGCAAGCGGCTTCTCATCATCCCGCCGCCGCGCTCGCACATGTATGCGCGCCACATGACCTTCGGCTTTTTGGACGAGGCAGCGCTGCTGGGCGTCCCCTTCGAGGTCGCCGCCAACGTCACCTCGGACAGCGGGGGTGAGGCGGTCGAGGCTTCCGTCGCCACCCGCTTTGCCTTGCCGAACCCGCCCGACGGCCTTCTTGTCGGCTCGACCACGGCTGCGATGGCCGCCATTGCCGGGGCAGAAGCGTCAGGCCGCCTGTTGGGGCGCGACTTCGACGTGGTCGCCAAAGAGGCCATCGCTGTCCTGCGCCGCTTTAGGAAAGACATCCTGATCGTGCGCGAGGATGTGGGCCGCGCCGGCGAATTCCTCGCCCGTGCGCTGGTGGCCGAGATCGACAAACGCGACTGGACGGCCCGGCAGGGTCTTGAGGTTCCGGTCAAGGTGGAACAGGGTCCATAAAGCCCGAAGTGGAGGATAGCAGATGAAGACGATCAAGGGCCCGGCCCTCTTCCTGGCGCAGTTCGCGGGTGATGCAGCACCCTTCAATTCCTGGGGGTCGATCACGGCCTGGGCCGCCGATTGCGGCTATGTGGGCGTGCAGGTCCCCTCCTGGGACGGGCGGCTGTTCGACCTGGAAAAGGCTGCCAGTTCAAAGACCTATTGCGATGAGTTCAAGGGAATTGCGAAGGACGCCGGCATCGAGGTGACCGAGCTTTCGACCCACCTCCAGGGCCAACTCGTCGCCGTCCACCCGGCCTATGACACCCAGTTCGACGGCTTTGCGGCCCCTGCTGTCCGTGGCAACCCCAAGGCCCGTGCCGAATGGGCGGTGGACCAGGTGAAG
>JBGSVS010000256.1:0-2967 GCA_041752895.1 Tabrizicola sp. | reverse complement strand
CAAGCCGAAGGCCGAAGGCAAGCCGGATGGCGAGCCGCCGCAGGAAGCCGCCGAGTAACGCACAAGGCCGCCCCTGGGGCGGCCTTCTTGTTTTCCGGTCAGGGAGCCGTCAGGGCCAGTTCGGTGCGTTCACCTGCCTTGACGGTCAGCGGCGTCTCGGCGCTTTTGTCGCCCCTGCTGACCTTCACGATGTAGTCCCCGGCCGGAAGGGTTGTCTGCCAGCCCGGCCCGTAAGAATAGGCCAGCGCTGCGCGGTTGCCGTTGATGTCGGCCTTGGCGGAAAGCACTTCGATGAACTCGTCGCCGGGCGTGGTGAAGGCCGCAACGCCTGCGTTCAGGGGCACGGTGATGTCGGTGCGTTCGCCGACCTTCACGCTGAACGGAACTTCGGCCTTGGTAGCGCCCAGCGTGACGACCGCGACGTAGTCGCCCGCAGGCAGGTCGAAATGCACAGCCGAGCCGTAGGTGTAGGCCATCGACTTGCGATTGCCGTCGATGTCCTTCTTGGCCTCAAGGATCTCGACGAACTGTTCGCCGCCCTCGACCTTGACGGTATCGGAATAGGTGGCATCGACGACGGCGAGGCCAACGCCGAGCACCAGGTCAAGGTCGGTCACTTTGCCTGCCTCGATGACGACAGACGGGTTTGCCACTGCCGCGCCAATTTCGGCCTTCAGCGCATGTTCGCCCGACGGGAGGACCCGGTAGGCCGCGCCGTAGCCGGATACGTAGAGTTCATCCGCGCCGCGCAGTTCCCAGAAGGCATCCGGGTCGGGATCGGCACCGGGCGATGGGCGCAGGGTCAGGTTCAGGATGCCCGCGTCCAGCACGGCCACGGGGGTGGACATTTCGGTTGAGGGGCCGATTTCGATGTCCTGCTCGACCCGCGCGTTGTGAAGCTCGGTCACCATCCGGTATTTGCCCGGCGCAAGGCTGCCTTTCGATGTGCCATAGATCGTCGTGGCCTCCCCCGCAGGCTGACCGTCAGCGCCAAGTGCCGTGAAGCTGAAGACCACGTCGCCGATGACCCTTTCGTCAAGATCGGCACCGCCCGCGACAAGGTAGGCGGCGGGATCGACGTTGTCGGCAATGGCTGCAGGGACCGGCTCGGGTTCGGGGACGGGCGCAGGTTCAGGTTCGGCCACGACCACGGTCGTCTTCAGGGCGTCGACCAGTCCGCCTGCGTCCTTGGCCTCGATGTATTTGCCGCCTGTGTTTTCGGCCAGACAGGCCACGGTGGCACCTTCCTCGGCCGTCAGGCCGAAGCCGACGACATGGGCGGTAAAATCGACGCCCGAGGCTTCAAGCTCGGTCCCCAAGGCGCAAGGATCGGCTTCGCAGGTTTCAATCCCGTCGGTGATCAGGATGACGGTGGCCTTCGCCTCGGTCGACTTCAGTTCGGAGGCTGCCTGACGCACGGCATCGGTCAGCGGTGTCTTGCCGAGAAACTTCATCGCATTGGCCGCCGCGCTGATCGCAGGCCCGGTGCCCGCCGCAGGGGGAACCACCAGTTCGATGTCGGTGCAGCTGCCCTTTTCGCGGTGGCCGTAAGCCATGAGGCCGATCTCGGTTGCGGGATCGAGGCCCGCCAGCACCGACCCCAGCGCCTCACGCGCGACCTCAAGCTTGGCGCGGCCGTCGATCTGGCCCCACATCGACCCCGAGGCGTCAAGGACGATGATCGACTTGCCCTCGGCCAAGGTCGGTGCGGCCAGCACGGGCTGGAGCAGAAGGGCGGCAAGAAGGGGCTGGAAGAAACGCATGAGAAAACTCCGCAGGTCAGGAAATTGCTGCGAAGCGTAAGTCAGCGGACGGGCAGGGGTCAACCTGAACGCGAAAATGGAACTGGGTCTCCGGGGAAAATCCCGAAGACCCGACCGGGGCCAAGAGCAGATAGTCGGGGACATTGGACGCCCCTGGCCTCGGCGGTCCGGGTGCAAGGCTGAGTGACCAGGCCTGCCTCCGGAAGTGCTTTGGCGAAGAGGATCAGCTTGCCGGCAGGAGCACCGTGTCGATGACGTGGATCACGCCGTTCGACTGCTTGACGTCGGCGATGGTGACGTTGGCCACGTTGCCCTGGCCGTCCTTGATCATCACCATGCCGTCCTTGTACATGGCGGTGAACTCGCAGCCGCCGACGGTCTTGACCGGATGCGCGCCCTTGTCGTCATCGACCATCTTCATGATCGCGTCCGACATCGCATCGGCCGCCACGACGTGGCAGGTCAGGATCTTGACCAGCTGATCCTTGTTTTCCGGCTTGAGCAGGGTTTCAACGGTGCCTGCGGGCAGCTTGGCGAAGGCTTCGTTGGTGGGCGCGAAGACGGTGAAGGGGCCAGCGCCCGTCAGCGTCTCGACAAGACCAGCAGCCTGCACAGCGGCGACCAGCGTGGTGTGGTCCTTCGAGTTCACGGCGTTCTCGACGATGTTCTTGTCTTCGAACATGGCCGCGCCACCGACCATCGGGTTTTCGGCCAGAGCCATGCCGGAGGTCAGAGCCAGGATCGCGGTTGCAAGTTTCAAGGCTTTCATCGGGTGCTTCCTTATGGTTCGAGGTTCGGGGTCATTCCCGCCTCACACCCGAAGCAACGAAGGTTTTTGCCGGAAGTTTCGCGGGGCACCCAAAATCTGGATCTGCCTCGCGTTTTCGTGATCAGGCGTCGCCGACTGCGGCGGTCAGGATCACCGGGCCCGTCGGCAGACCGGTGGGCGAGCCGCCGGTGGGTTCGACCGAGACCGCGAAGACAAAGCCTTCGGGCGGGGTCGGGTAGGTCACGACCAGCGGCCGGTCCTGCAAGAGACCCAGCGACACCGGGGCCGCACCAGGGGCGATGAGCCACAGCTGGTGCACCTGGCCCTCGACCGCCGGGACGCCCGAAACCCGGGTAACCTGCAACGAGGTGCCGAAATGGGTGACGCGGTAGGCCAGCCGATTGTCGGCGGTGGCAAGCGTGGCGACAAGCTCGG
>JBGSVS010000255.1:0-6101 GCA_041752895.1 Tabrizicola sp. | reverse complement strand
GGTCAGCGCTGCGGCGGCGACGCCCTGGCCGCGGTGGCCCTTGCCGGTGAAGAAGCAGGTGATCCGCCAATCGGCGGGCGGAGTGCCTCCGGCGCGGTAAGCGGCGGCGTTCTTGATCCGGGGAAGCTGGGCCGGGGGGCCGAACTGGCACCAGCCGACGCAGTCCGCCTCGTCGTAGACCAGCGCTGCCTGGGCCTGGCCCTGGCGGAAAAGAGTTTCCTTTTCGGCGCGGTTCATCTCGGCCGAGACGCCCCAGCAGGGGCCTTTGGCATGGAAGGCCATGCACCAGCAGCCGCCCCAGACACCGTTGTGCGCCTCGACCAGGCGGGCGAAGTCGGGCCAGGTGTCGGGGTCAAGCGGTCGTGTCGACAATGCCATGGCGGCAGGATGACAGGCTTGCCGGATTGCGCAACGCCCCGCGCGTGGATAGAAGGCCGAAAATCCAGCCCCGGGGAGATCACGATGTCCTACGCCGCACTCGAAGCCGCCATCGAAGCCGCCTGGGAGGCTCGCGAGGGGATCAGCCCGGCCACGAAGGGCGAAGTGCGCGATGCCATCGAGGCGACGCTGACGGCGCTGGATTCGGGGTCGCTGCGGGTGGCTGAGAAACGCGGCAACGACTGGCATGTGAACCAGTGGGCGAAGAAGGCGGTGCTTCTGTCGTTCCGGCTGACGGATATGTACGAGATTTCGGGGTCGAATGGCGGGGCGAACTGGTGGGACAAGGTCCCGTCGAAGTGGCAGGGCTGGGGCGAGAACCAGTGGCGCGCGGCAGGGTTCCGGGCGGTGCCGGGGTCGATCGTGCGGCGGTCGGCCTACATCGCCAAGGGCGTTGTGCTGATGCCGTCCTTCGTGAACATCGGGGCCTATGTCGACGAAGGCAGCATGGTGGATGGCTGGGCCACGGTGGGATCCTGCGCGCAGATCGGCAAGAACGTGCACCTGTCGGGAGGCGTCGGCATCGGCGGCGTGCTGGAGCCGATGCAGGCGGGGCCCACGATCATCGAGGACAACTGTTTCATCGGTGCGCGGTCCGAGGTGGTCGAGGGTTGCATCATCCGCGAGGGGTCCGTCCTTGGCATGGGCGTCTTCATCGGCAAGTCGACCAAGATTGTCGACCGGGAAACCGGCGAAGTGATGTATGGCGAGGTTCCGGCGGGGTCGGTAGTCGTGGCAGGCTCGATGCCGTCGAAGGGCGGGATCAACCTTTACTGCGCGGTGATCGTGAAGAAGGTCGACGCGCAGACCAGGTCGAAGACCAGCATCAACGAACTTCTGCGGGATTGAGGATGCGAGCGCTTGCAGTTCTTTTGGCCCTGATCGCCACGCCCGTCTGGGCTCAAGATTTCGACGGTCTTTACCGTCCAGCCGGATCGACCTGGGATTGCCAGTCGGTCGGATCGGATGGTGGTGCGCTTTCGGTGCGGGACGGCGTGCTTTACGGCGTCGAAAGTGCCTGTTCGCTGACGAACCCGACCCGGGTCAACGGCATGAACGCGGTGCTGTTCGATGCCGAATGCAGCGGTGAGGGCGAGACCTATTCCTACCGCGTCATGCTGCTGCAGATCGCGGGCGGGCTGGCAGTGATTCAGGACGGGTCGGTCAGCGAGCTTGAACGCTGCGAATAAGGCCGGTCACGCGACCAGAAGCGCCGCAACATGGGCGCGGACTTCTGGGCGAGCGGACGGGCCGTAACCGCCTGACGGGTCGACTTCCAGCTCGGGGAACAGGGACAGAAGTTCCTTCTGCACCTCGGCGTCGTAGGCGGACAGCGAGGCGGGGCCGGGGTAGTAGCTTTCGCTCCACAATCCTTCGCTGCAGATGATCTCATGCCGGTCAAAGAGGAGATGGTGGTAGGTGACCATCCCACCCTCCCGCTGCCGCAGGCGACCGGCCCGGACAAGATGCGAGGCTTTGGCCAGAACCTCGGGCTCGCCTGCGTAAAGTTCAGCCCGCCAGCCGGTAAGGTGGATACGGTGCTGCGGCGAGACGGCCAGCGCGCCGTGGTCGCCAAAGGTGCCCGCGGGGATCACGACCGGGGCCATGGACCCAAGGGCCGGAACCGTGCGGGAACCGTGCCAGAGGACCGGGCGGAACCCGTGGTCGAAGGTCAGGACCAGATCGCCGACCACGACATTCTCGACCGCGATGGGCCCCCGCGCGGTGTCGATCCGCGTGCCTGCCACGAAACAGGGCACGACCTCACCAGTGACGAAGCCGACATCGGTGATCCCTTCGCCATTCGTGACCTCATAGGAAAAGCTGGTCTCGCCCAGCGGGTCGTTCCATTCGGCAACGGCGGTGATCGTGCCGTCTGCGTTCACCACAATCTCAAGCCCGGAGGACAGGACGATATGGGTGCCTGCGGTGACCGGCATGCCGTTGATCTTGGTGATCGTGAGCGTGCCGGCACCGGTGTTGGTGTCGTTGCCGAGAAGGTCGATCGTGGCCTGATTGTTCTGACCGACGATAAAGCTGTCATCGCCCGCGACGACGGCGGTCTGGATTGAATCGGCGGCAATCAGGAGGTTGCTGTCATATTCCGCGTCGCCCGCATCGGCGATGCCGATCTTGATGTGGTTCACCTCGCCCGGGATGACGGTTGCCTTCAGCGTCAGGGTGACGGTGAAGCCGTCCATTTCAGTGTTGAACTGGTCTTGAGCGTTGTCGACGTAGAGGTTGCCGTTGCTGGTCGGGTTGATGTTGTCGATGGAGATGTCGCCATCACCGACGGTAAGCTGGGCCTTTTCGCCGTTGACCCAGATGCCGACCGCGTCGTTGAAGCCGGAGCCGACATATTCCAGATACTCTTCTGACGAGAAGGTGATCTGCATCGTCAGGGTCGAGCCGTCCGGAATGAAATCGGCCTGAAAGATCGCGACGTCATAGGTCGGGGCACCGGCGATCCCGTTCAGGTCGGCGTCGCCGTCGACACCCGTGGTGTCGGTTGTTCGAGAGGCGATCTGGTTGGCCTCGCCAGCGTCGTTCGTGAAGTCGCCAGCGTTTCCGGTGGACAGAATGACCCCGGTATCCGACGGCGTTGCGTCCGGGGCAATCGTGTCGCCGTCCGTGTAGATTCCGGCAGATGCAGGATCGCCGGTATAGGTTGCGCCCACGACCTGGATGCCAGGCCCGAACATCGTTTCGGCCAGTCTCGTGGCATCCACGCCGGTTTCGACCGGAAGTTTCGTTGCATCGACCATGACAAGCCCAGCCCGAGGGAGTTGCGGCGAGGGTCGGCCTGAACATCTCAGGAACGGTTAACGGGTTTCGCCAAAATGTCTAAAATGCCCCGGATCGACCTCGGGATTGGCGATTGAGCGATGCGATTGACAAAGCCGCGCGTGCCCGCCACTTCGAATGGCAGAAAAGTCAGGGGACGGCAGATGGCGGAAGAGGCAGCGGACGGGGGTAAGGCGAAACGGCCGCAGCAGGTCTATGCGCTGATCGTCGAGGTCGGCCGCAAGGAAGGCGACGGCTTGCCGCCGCGCGCCACGGGGGCGGCGCTATTGTGCTATGCCTCGGGCGTGGACGAGGCGGAGGCCGTGCGCGAGACCGTCGCCATCCTGAAGGAGGCTGAAATGGCTCCGCTGGAAGTGCAGGGTCTGGGTAACCTGGAGGAACGCCTGAAATCAGGCGAAGAGATCGACGACGAGGAACGTTTTCTGATGGAGCGGGCCTTGAAGGAGAACTCGGTTATCGTGGCCGAAATTACCCCGTTCTTCGACTGACCCTTCGCCCTTCTCGCCTTGCGGTTGCAGGCCGGAAGCCAAGCGGTTAGGGATGCCCCTCGTGCCCAAGTGCTGGACCAGATGATGCCTTTTGAACCTGTTGACCCTGCCCTGCTGACCGCACAGCTGATCCGCTGTCCGTCGGTCACTCCGGCCGAGGGGGGTGCCATCGCGCTTTTGGCCGAGGTGTTGGAGGCGGCGGGTTTCACCTGCACGCGGATAGATCGGGGCGGGATTGCCAACCTTTATGCGCGCTGGGGCAAAGCGGGGGCGAACAAGGCCTTTGGGTTCAACGGGCATACCGATGTCGTGCCGGTGGGTGACGCTGCGGCCTGGACGCATGATCCGTTCGGGGCCGAAGTGGTGGACGGCGTGATGTATGGCCGGGGTGCCTGCGACATGAAGTCGGGTGTTGCGGCCTTTGCGGCGGCGGCGGTGGATTTCGTGCGAGAGACGCCTCCGGACGGGTCAGTGATCCTGGCGATCACGGGGGATGAGGAAGGCGAGGGCAAGGACGGGACGGTCGCAATCCTGGACTGGATGGCCTTCAACGGCGAGCGGATGACGCATTGCCTGGTGGGTGAGCCGACCTGTCCGAACGAGATGGGCGAGATGATGAAGATCGGTCGTCGCGGAAGCATGACGGCGCGGATCACGGCTGTTGGCGTGCAGGGGCATTCAGCCTATCCGCACCGGGCGAAGAACCCGCTGACCGCGCTGGTCCGGCTTCTGGCGAAGCTGGACGCGGAACCCCTGGACCGGGGGAATGCCGACTTCGATCCCTCGACCCTGGCGATCACCACGATCGACTGCGGTAACCCGGCCACGAACGTGATCCCGGCGCGGGCGACGGCGGTGGTCAACATCCGCTTCAATGACACCCATTCCGGCGAGACCCTGTCGTCCTGGCTGCGGTCCGAGGCCGAAGCGGTGGCCGAAGCGACGGGGGTGGAGATCGGGCTTGCGATCTCGGTCTCGGGCGAGGCGTTCGTGACCCCACCGGGGGAATTTGCGGTGCTGGTGGCCAAGGCCGTGCTGGCCGAGACGGGGAAGAAGCCGGTGCGGTCAACGAGTGGCGGCACCTCGGACGCGCGGTTCGTCAAGGACCATTGCCCGGTGATCGAGTTCGGGCTGGTCGGCAAGACCATGCACCAGGTCGATGAGCGGGTGGAGATTGCCCATATCCACCAGCTGAAGGCGATCTATGGCCGGATCCTGCGGGAGTATTTCGCATGACCAGCCTTGCTGCGCTGAAGATCGAAGTGACCGATGATGTCCCGACCTGCCAGGCCCTGCGCCGGGTGGTTTTCATCGACGAACAGGGCGTCAGCGAAGCTGATGAGGTCGACGGGCTGGACGGCCGGGCGATCCACCTTCTGGCCTGGGACGGGGATTGCCCGGTGGGCACCGCTCGGCTGCTGGTCAAAGGAGCGGTCGGCAAGATCGGCCGGGTCTGCGTGCTGCCGGAAGTGCGGGGATCGGGCCTGGGTGCTGCGCTGATCGGCGCGGCGTTGCAGGAACTGGGGCGGCTTCCGGGGGTGACCGAGGCCTATCTTGGGTCGCAGTCCCACGCGACGGGGTTCTACGAAAAACTTGGTTTCACCGTCGAGGGGGACGAGTTCCTGGACGCAGGCATCCCGCACCGCCACATGCGTCGCGCCCTTTGACGGGCGGGTTTCTGGCGGAGCGCTGACGCGCAAGGCTTTTGTCTCGTCGTCGGGCTGCGCCTCCTCCTCGGCGAGAAGATGAGTATTTGGGCCAAGAGGAAGGTGCAGTCGGGTAGTCTTGGCCGGTCCGCCGTGCTAGGTCGGGGGCATGAAACCACTTCCCTCCAAGGACGAGATCCGCCAGTGGATCGTCGACAATCCGGGCCTGTCGGCCAAGCGTGACATTGCCAAGGCTTTCGGCATCAAGGGCGATGGCCGGATCGAGCTGAAGCGTGTCTTGCGCGAGCTGGAAGGCGAAGGGGCGGTTGAAAAAACTGGCCGTCGCTTCCTTGAAAAAGGGGTGCTGCCGCCGGTTGCGGTGCTGCAGGTCCTGCCGCCGGACGCGCAGGGCGATCTTTATGCCAAACCGCTGGAAGAGGGGGTGGATGACAGCCCCCGCATCCTGATCATTGCAAAGAAGGGCGATCCGGCTTTGGGCGGCGGGGACCGGATCCTGGCGCGGTTGGCGAAGGTGGACCTGGACGATTACGCCTATGAGGCGCGGCTGATCCGCAAGCTGGGGTCGAACCCGACGAAGGTGCTGGGGGTGTTCCGGGCGGGTGCCGAGGGCGGGCGGATTCAGCCGGTCGAAAAGGGCAGCGACAAGGAATGGCGCGTGTCGTCGGACATGACGATGGGCGCGAAGGATGGTGAGCTGGTCGAG
>JBGSVS010000254.1:0-3056 GCA_041752895.1 Tabrizicola sp. | reverse complement strand
GCACTCTGGCGATCACGGTGAACCGGATGCCCTGCTTCACCCGTCCCGGCCAGAACCTCCTCTCCGCCTCCGGCTATTCCGGCCACGGCGTTGCGATGGCGACCCTGGCGGGCAAGCTTCTGGCCGAGGCGACCGCCGCGCAAAACGAACGCTTCGACCTGATGGCCAGCCTGCCGCAACACCGCTTCCCGGGTGGTGCGGCCCTGCGCTGGCCGCTCCTCGTCACCGCGATGACCTGGTATTCGATGCGCGACCGGCTGGGCCTGTGACTGACCGGGCAAGGTGAGTATTTGGACCAAAAGGAAAGACCAGCGGCTTCCTCTTGGTCAAAATACTCCCGCCGGAGGCTCCGCGGCTGGACAGCAGGGGTCACGCGTTCAATATACTGCGCATGAGTCTTCCTCCCGGCTTCCTTGACGAGCTGCGCACCCGTGTCACTCTTTCCGCCGTCGTGGGACGGAAAGTCACCTGGGACATGCGCAAGTCGAACATGGCGAAGGGCGATTTCTGGGCGCCCTGCCCGTTTCACCAAGAGAAATCCGCCAGCTTTCACGTCGACGACCGCAAGGGCTTTTACTACTGCTTCGGCTGCCACGCGAAGGGTGATGCGGTCACCTTCGTGAAAGAGTCCGAGAACACGGGCTTCATGGAGGCGGTTGAAATCCTCGCCCGCGAAGCCGGGATGCAGATGCCCGCTCGCGACCCCAAGGCCGCAGAGCGGGCCGACCGCCGCACTCTATTGCAACAGGTGATGGACGAGGCGATCAAGTTCTACCGCCTGCAGCTGAAGACCGCCGCCGGGGCGGAAGCCCGCACTTACCTCACGCAGAAACGCCGCCTGACCGAACCCGCCTGGGACCGCTGGGACATCGGCTGGGCCCCCGCCTCCCGTCATGCCTTGAAGGACGCGCTGGCCGCCAAGGGCGTGTCGCCGGACCTCATGGTCGCCTCGGGCCTGATTGCCAAGGCCGACGACGGCAGCCTTTACGACCGGTTCCGCGGCCGGATCATCTTTCCGATCAACGACACCCGTGGCCGCCCGATCAGCCTTGGCGGGCGCTCCCTAGACCCCAATGCGCAAGCCAAATACCTCAACGGCCCCGAGACGGAACTGTTCGACAAGGGGCGCAACCTTTTCAACCACTCCCCCGCGCGTGAGGCGGCGGGCAAAGGCAAGCCGCTGATCGTCGCGGAAGGCTACATGGACGTGATCGCGCTGTCCGAAGCCGGGTTCACCGCCGCCGTGGCCCCCCTGGGCACCGCCGTCACCGAAGACCAGCTGCGGATGATCTGGCGCATCGCGGACGAGCCGATCATGGCGCTGGATGGCGACAAGGCCGGTCTGCAGGCCGCCCAGCGGGTGATCGACCTTGCCCTGCCGCTTCTGGAAGCCGGAAAGGCGCTGCGCATCGCCATCCTGCCGGGGGGGATGGACCCCGACGACCTCATCAAGGCGCAAGGTGCGCCTGCGATGCAGACCGTGCTCGACCAGGCGAAGCCGATGGTCCAGCTTTTGTGGCAAAGGGAGACCGAGGGCCGCATTTTCGACAGCCCCGAACGCCGCGCGACGCTGGACAAGACCCTGCGCGGGCATCTGGCGCGGATCACCGACCCCTCGATCAAGTCGCATTATGCCGAGGAGATGAAGCGCCTGCGGCTGGAGCTGTTCGGGACCGCGCAGGTCCGCCCGTTCCAGCCCGGACCCTGGCGCAAGGGCGGAAAGTTCGCTCCACCGGGCGGTGCGCTGGCGACCACCCGGTCCTCGCTTCTTGCCCAGGCACAGGGGCCGGACGAGGAAACCCTGCGCGAAGCCGTGATCCTTGCGATCCTGATCGTGCACCCCTCCCTGATCCATCGCTTTGAATCCGCTCTGGAACGGCTGGACTTGACGGGTGAGGACCACGACACGCTGCGCCAGATGGTCCTTTCCGGGGCCGACATGCCGGACCTGCAGTCGAAGATCGCCGCTTCGGCCCCCGCTGCCCTTGACGCGCTTCTCTCACGTCCCCATGTCGCCATCGCACCCCCGGTCCGCAACCGCACCGATGATGACCTTGCCGCACTTTGTCTGGCCGAGGAGCTTGCGAAACTGGAAGCCCGCCGGGGCGCGCGCCGGGAAATCGACGATGCGATGGAGGACATGGACGGCCTGCCCGACGAAGGCCTGACCTGGCGGCTTACGCAGGCCGCCGAAGCCCGCCACCGGTCCGAACGAAGCACCCAAAACGACAGTGCCGACCTCGGCGAAGACCGGGCCGCTCTGTCAAGACAATTGCAACGCCTGATCGACGATCAGGTCTGGATCAAGAAAAACCGCTGATTCGGCCTTTCCCCCGGCCTGATTCGCGTTATTGATTCGATCACCCCCAGGCGATTCGCGCCAAATGGAGACTCCATGGCCCTCAAGGACACCGACGACGCAAAGCCGGAAGCCGATGACGCGGATGTTTCGCTCGATATGAGCCAGGCCGCGGTCAAGAAGATGATCGCCGACGCGAAGGAGCGCGGCTACATCACCTATGACCAGCTGAACACCGTTCTTCCGCCCGAGCAGGTCTCGTCCGAGCAGATCGAAGACGTGATGTCGATGCTGTCCGAGATGGGCATCAACATCATCGAGGACGAAGAAGTCGAGGAAGGCGAAGCCCCGGCGGGCGGAGAGTTGGTGGAAACCTCGACCAGCCGCGAGATCGCCGTTGCCGGGACCACGACCGAAACGCTGGACCGCACCGACGACCCGGTGCGGATGTATCTGCGCGAGATGGGCTCGGTTGAGCTTCTGTCGCGCGAGGGCGAGATCGCCATCGCCAAGCGGATCGAGGCCGGCCGCAACACGATGATCGCGGGGCTTTGCGAGTCGCCCCTTACCTTCCAGGCCATCATCATCTGGCGCGACGAACTTCTGTCCGAGGAAATCCTCCTGCGCGACGTGATCGACCTTGAGGCCACTTTCGGGCGGTCCCTCGACGGCGAGGAAGGCGAGCTGGACGGCCCGGCCCTCGACGAGGTGGGCGTCGGCGAAGCGGCCCCCCGCCGCGCGGGTAGCGCCGAGCCGG
>JBGSVS010000253.1:0-2850 GCA_041752895.1 Tabrizicola sp. | reverse complement strand
CTGGTCGCGGTCCTGCCGGTGCAGCCTGCCACGGCGACCGGGACGCGCGACACGCTTTTGGCGGTGGCCGAGACCTACATGCTGGAGGACTGGACACGCGTCTGCACGGAAGGGACCGCTGCGGGCAAGCCGGGTTGCCTGATGGTGGTCGCGGACCTCTTGCCACAGCGTCCGGGCGAGGAAGCGGTGCTGTTCCTGCAGCGCGGCGCGGATTATGTCGAGGTCACAGGGCTCTTCATCGGCGACGATGGCCGCATCCTGTCGCGCGGGGTCGCGCGTCCGGATGGGCAGTATCTTGACGGCGCCGCGACGTCGAAGCTGATGCAGGACTATCTGGCCGCCCCGCCACCGCTGACGGCGGTCGAGCTGAACCAGATCGGCACGGGCGGGTCGGGGCTTTTCATCCTGCCCTAAGGCCAATGCGGGTTGAGACTTCGTTAACCCATCCGCCTTAGGTTGGACGTAGAACCATCGACTGGACCTGGAATGGACGCGCTGCTTCTGCGCTCACTACAAAGTTACGTGCTGGATACTTTCGGCACTGCCCGCTGGCAGGACATCTGCCTTGCGGCGGGCCAGGCGTCCATGAAGTTCGAGCCGATGTTGCGCTATGATCCGGGCCTGGCCGACCATGTCGGCGAGATCGCCGCGCGCCTGCTTGGCCGTCCAGTCGAGGCGGTGTGGGAGGATGTGGGAACGCATCTGGTCACGAACCCCGACCGCGAAGGCGTGCGGCGGCTTTTGCGCTTTGGCGGGCTGCATTTCATCGACTTCCTGCATTCGCTTGAAGAATTGCCAGGGCGCGCGCGGCTGGCACTGCCGCATATCGACCCGCCAGAGGTGTCGCTGGAACAGGTCGGGTCGGACCGGTTCGAACTGCGCTGCCATTCGGGGCTGAAGGCACCGCATCGCGTGCTGGCGGGCCTTGTGACCGCGATGGCCGACGACTACGGCGCGCTTTGTGTGATCGAGGCGGGCGATGACGGCTGCACGCGGATCAGGGTGCTGGACAGCCGCCATTCCCGCGCGCGCGCCTTCGACCTTGCCATGCCGGAGGTCTGAGCCATGCGCGCCGACATCACCGGGTTCCGCCTGAAACTGGACAGCATGACCCTGGCGCGGTTCATGCCGATGCACCTTCTGCTGGACGCGGATGGCTGCGCACTCAGCTTCGGGCCGACGCTGGCGCAGGTCCTGCAGGGGGATGCCCGGCTGGGCGCGCAGTTTGAAGAGATGTTCGACGTGCGCTCTCCCGGGGGGGCGGTCACCATCCACGATGTGCTGGCGCGGGCGGGAAACCGCTTTCGCATCTTCACCCGCAACGAGATGCGGACAGGTCTGCGTGGGCATGGCCAACGGATGCCCGGTGATGGGCGCATCCTGCTGAACCTGACCTTCATCGACCTTATCACTGCGGTGCGCTGCCATCACCTGACCGACGCCGATTTCGCCGCGTCGGAAATGGTGCGGGAGGTCCTGTTCCTGGCCGAGTCGAACGCCACCGTCTCACGTGAGCTGCAGGGGCTGAGCCAGCGGCTGGACGGTGCGCGGCAGGCGGCCGAGGAAGAGGCGCTGACCGATCCGCTGACCGGATTGCGCAATCGCCGGGCGGTCGACCTTGTGCTGGACCGGCTTTGCGCGGCAGGGGCGGGCTTTGGGCTCATGCATCTTGACCTCGACCATTTCAAGGCTGTGAACGACACGCTGGGCCATGCGGCTGGCGACTTCGTGCTGGAGAACGTGGGTCGCATCCTTCGCGAACAGCTGCGCGCTGACGATTGCGCGGCCCGCATTGGGGGCGACGAATTCGTGCTGATCGTGAGCGCGCGCGCCAATTCCAGCGTGTTGCGCGCCATCGCCGAGCGTGTGATCGCGCGGATCGCCGAGCCGATGATCTTCGACGGGACGGAGTGCCGGGTCTCGGCCAGCATCGGCATCGTGCGGGTGGTGCATTCCCGCGCGGACGACCTGACCGACATCACCGCTGCCGCCGACCGCGCGCTTTATGCAGCAAAACACGCTGGGCGCGGTCAGGCAGTGATGCAGGAGTGACGACCCTGCGCGGCTGCAGCGCCTGCGCGGCATGCTGGACTGCGTGGCGCCGCCGGTGCGCCCTTTGAGCGTTGGCGGGGTCTGTGGCGGCGTGGAATGGAGCGTTGGCCGGTGGACCGCTAGCGGTTGAAGCCGCTGCGCCAGGGTGATGGTCGGAACAAGTGCTGGTGCCGATGACTCGCCCTTTCAGCTTGGAACGGAGCTTGGCAAGACCCAGAGAGCGTGCGGCGGAAGGGAGATGGTGACCTGCTCTCCTGCCGTCAGGCCACGGGCCGCATCCGGGGTGGTCAGGCCCTGCAGGCTGATGCCGCCATTGGCCAGAAGCTCGACCCGGGTCTGGGTGCCCAGGAAGGTGAGGCCGGTGATCCGGGCCGTTACCGGGTTCGGTCCGGGCTGAAGGCGGAGAGCCTCGGGCCGGATTGTCAGGAGCCCCGGCCCTTCACGCAATCCCGTGGGCAGGACCAGCGGCCCGAGCGCGCTGTCGAAGGCCCCGGCGCTTGCGGTGCCGGGCACGAAGTTCACCCCGCCGAAAAACTGAGCCACCGCCTGGGTTGCGGGCTGGCCGTAGAAGCTTTCCGGTGTGCCCGCCTGGGCAAGCCTGCCATCAAGAAGAAGGGCAATCCGGTCGGCCAGGGCTGTGGCCTCGGCCTGGTCATGGGTGACGACCAGCGTCGTGATGCCGGTTTCGCGCTGCAGGTCGCGGATGAGCGTGCGCATCTCGTCGCGCAGGGAGGGGTCGAGGCTGGAGAGCGGCTCGTCAAGGAGGAGGACCTGGGGCCGCAGGATCAAGGCCCGGGC
>JBGSVS010000252.1:0-1824 GCA_041752895.1 Tabrizicola sp. | reverse complement strand
TCCCTCGCGTATTCGAAGTTCTCGAAAATGCCGAACGACTGCCGCAAGCTGGCGACGAAGGCCTCCTTGCCACGCAGCGGCATCGCGTCGACGGGGGTGTGGAACGTCACGTCGTCCGCCAGAAGCTCCGGCAGTGCGTCCCAATCACGTTGAAGAAAGATGCGTTGCCATGCGTCCAATGCGGCTTGGACTTGCGGATTGTGGGCCCGTCCGCCCGCGTCTGAGTTGGTCATGCTCATGGAAATCTCCTAACTTTCCGATGTTGCGCAATGGAGGGCCGTGACGGTCACGTGTTTCCACGCGATCGGCTGCTCCGCGCCAGGATCATGTGTCTTTCGTGCGGCCAATGTTCCCTACCACCTCAGCCGTTGTGAGAATCGCGTGGGCATAGGTCGGGCCGTTGATCTCATGGGCGGCATGCAGCGCTTCCGGTGACAAGGCCGCCGTTGCGTCGCGAATAAGGGTCACATGATAGCCAAGCTCGGCCGCATATCGTGCCGACGCTTCGGTACAGGTATTGGCGATCGCCCCGATGAAGATGACATGGGTGATCCCGCGTTGGCGCAGCTGCACATCGAGGTCGGTGTTGGCAAAGCTCGACGCACCCCAGTGTTCCTTTACGACGATGTCGCCGTGCTCGGGGCCGAATCCGTCGTACCAGTCGCCGCCCTTGGTCCCCTCGGCGAACATCTGGTGTTCATGAGCCGCGGACTGAAACGGCGTCAGGTGCGCCCAGCCGTCGAAGTCGCCGTCGCGGTGGCGGTGATGGGGCAGGATGAAGATCGGATGTCCGGCCTCGCGCATGGCCGCACGGATCCTGACCAGATTGGCATGAAGATCGACCGATCTGGAGACCTCGCTCAGGGCGGGCCACATCTTGCCGTCCTCGGCGAGGAAATCGTTGTAGGGATCAACGCAAAGAAGCGCCGTCCGGTCCTTGGGGTATTGGGTGTCAGTCATAGATCATTCCTTTCGTGTTTAAGTCTTTCGGGACCGGCTTACCCGGCAGGTGCGCCGACATTGCAGTCGTCCGGCGGGGGACGCGGTCAGCGATATTGCGCGGATGCACTCACCCCGCCGGACAAGGCATCCCGGCGGCTGTCCAGATCGCCATATCCTCCAGATGCGCCTGCAGGCTGCCCGGGGCGGGGTCGCGGCCTGCGCCGGGGTCGAAGCTCCACGTGATGAAGCCGATTAGTTCGGCGTCGTGCAGGATGTGTTCGATCAATCCCGCCGCGTCGCGGCCACCGTTCTGGTCGGGGTCGCGCATCTGGGCGCAAATCTCGGCGCTGCTGCGGTCAATCCACTGGAATTCGACCGGCGCCAGGCGCCAGTCCATGCCAGTTTGCGGCGCCGCATGGGGCACGGTGTTCGGGCGCGTGGAGGTTTGGTGGCAGGCGTTGCACGACAGACCCTCGGCGCCGATCCTGCTGTTGCCGGCGTTGATCGCCATGCCGTGGATCCGGTCGGGTTCCTCCGGCGTGCCCCAGAGCGGGATGTCATCCCCCCCGACGTGGCAGTTCAGACAGCGGGGGTGGGTGACGACATCGTGGATGCTGTCCCAGGCGGCCAGCCCGTCCGCAAGCGCGACGCTGCCCGGCTCCGGCAGGACGGTGAGGTCGAGGCCATGCTCGCCCTCAGCCAGCGCAAGAGTTCCAGCCCCCAGACCGGCGGCAACGATCAGGGGAAGGCGTATTGCTTGCTTCATGCGAAATCCACCGACCGGCTGAACGGCATCTCGCGCAGGCGCTGCCCCGTCGCCGCGAAGATGGCATCGGCCAGCGCGGGGGCCGCGGGGGCCGTCGCGGGCTCTCCCAGGCCCCG
>JBGSVS010000251.1:0-4732 GCA_041752895.1 Tabrizicola sp. | reverse complement strand
CTGGTCGCGGTGGCCGCGCTGGTGGCCTGGGGGCGCAACGAGTTTGTCGCGCCCGGGCCGCTGGCCGAGCCGATCTGCCTGGAGGTCGAGCGGGGTGCGAGCCTGGCGGCGGTGAGCCGGAACCTGGAGGAGCGGGGTGCCATCACCGACGCGCGGATCTTCCGGATCGGGGCAGAATATGCCGAGCGCGCCGATGATCTGAAGTTCGGCAGCTACATGGTCTCGGCGAATGCCAGCATGTCAGAGGTGCTGGAGACGATCACCGACTCGGGCCGGTCGACCTGCGGGCGGGACCTGAATTTTCGAATCGGAATCACGCAAGCCGATGTGGTGTTAAGCGAGCTGGACCTGACCAGCAACAGCTACACCGAAGTGGCGCGGTTCGATGCCGGGGTCGATCCCCTGCCGCCGGAATACCTGGATGTCTCGGACGACCCGGCGCTGGTGTTCCGGATCACGGTGGCCGAGGGCGTGACCAGCTGGCAGATCGTGGATGCGCTGAAGAAGGCGGATTTCCTACAAGGCTCGCTGGAGACGGTGCCGCCGGAGGGCAGCCTTGCGCCGGGTGGCTATGAGGTCGAGCGCGGGACCGAACGCGGCAAGATCATCGCCGAGATGACCGAAAAGCAGGCTGCGATCCTGGCCGAGGCCTGGGCTGCGCGGGCCGAGGGGCTGCCCTACGACACGCCGGAAGAGGCGCTGATCATGGCCTCGATCGTCGAGAAGGAAACCGGCATTGCCGAGGAACGCGGCCGGGTGGCAAGTGTGTTTATCAACCGGTTGCAGCAGGGAATGCGGCTGCAGACGGACCCCACGGTGATCTACGGGATCACCAAGGGCGAAGGTGTGCTGGGGCGCGGGTTGCGGCAAAGCGAGCTGCGACGCGAGACGCCCTACAATACCTATGTGATCGACGGGCTGCCTCCGACCCCGATAGCGAACCCCGGGGCCGAGGCGATCAAGGCGGCGATGAACCCGGACACGACGGACTATCTGTTCTTCGTGGCCGATGGCACCGGCGGGCATGCCTTTGCCCAGACCCTGGATGAGCACAACGAGAATGTCGCGCGCTGGCGGGCCATCGAAGCCGAGCAAGGCGCGGCCGAGGAAAGCGGCGTCCAGGGCGAGTGACGGTTAACGAACCGTGAAGAGGGCGTCCCGCAAGGCATTGATCCAGTTGCGTTTTATCTTGACTTGCCGCGCGGTCTGATGTAGGCATTGTGGCATGCTAGAAGAAGTGTCGAAGCGGCCCGGGGGCGACCCCGCTGGCCGTTTTTTCATTTCCTTCGTGCGATGGCAGCATGAGGGGGTGTCGGGACTAGATGACAGTCAGGTTCACGGGGGACGTGCCCACGGCAGAGGACGTGCTGGGGGTCACGGAGCGGCTTTACGAGGACGCAGTCATCGAGCTTGAGCGCACGATGGCGGCCCTGAAGGCCGGGGAATTCCAAGAGGTTAAATCGGCACAAGAGGCAATCCGTTCGCTTCGGGCGACGGCGCTGGCCGTGTTGCAGGAAAGGGGCAAAGTTGACCAACTCCGCAAGCAGATCGCCGGCCACGTCGGAGCCGGTGGGGCACTCGACCTTGAAGGTGCCCGAGCTGAAATCGGGCGCCGCCTGGCTTGCCTCCGCAACGCCGGAGGAGGTGGATGAGTTTCTGGGCGGCCTGAGCCAGAACGCATTGCTGGCGCTGCCCTGGGTATTCGAGTTCTGGGCGCTGCCGCATCAGCTGCCGCCAAGGGGGGCCTGGAAGACTTGGGTCATCATGGGTGGCCGGGGCGCGGGCAAGACGCGGGCGGGGTCGGAATGGGTGCGTTCTCAGGTCGAGGGTGCTGGGCCAACGGACCCCGGCAAGTGCAAGCGGGTGGCGCTGGTGGGGGAAACCATCGACCAGGTGCGCGACGTGATGGTGCTGGGGGAAAGCGGGATCATCGCGTGTTCTCCGCCCGACCGGAAGCCGGAGTGGCAGGCGTCGAAGCACCAGCTGCTGTGGCCGAACGGGGCCATTGCGCAGGTGTTTTCCGCGCATGAGCCCGAGGCGATGCGGGGCCCGCAGTTCGACGCGGCCTGGGCGGATGAGTTGGGCAAATGGAAGAAGGGCGGCGAGGCCTGGGATCAGCTGCAGTTCGCGCTGCGTCTGGGGCGGAACCCGCAGGCGGTTGTCACGACGACCCCGCGCAATGTGGGGGTGCTGAAGGCGATCCTGAAGAACCCGTCTTCGGTGATTACCCATGCCCCGACCGAGGCGAACCGGGCCTATCTGGCGGAAAGCTTCCTGGCGGAAGTGCAGGCGCGCTATGGCGGGACGAAGTTCGGGCGGCAAGAGCTTGAGGGCATCCTGATCGAAGAGGCGGACGGTGCCCTGTGGACCCATGCGATGCTTGAGGCGGCGCGGGTGGATACAGTGCCGCACTTCAACCGGGTGGTGGTGGCGGTGGACCCGCCCGTCACATCGATGAAGTCGAGCGACGAATGCGGGATCGTGGTGGTCGGCGCGGACATGCGCGGCGATCCGAAGGACTGGAAGGCGGTCGTGCTGGAGGATGCCTCGGTCAAGGGGGCGACCCCGGAAGGCTGGGCGCGGGCGGCGCTGGCGGCGATGGAGCGGCATGGGGCGGATCGGCTGGTGGCCGAGGTGAACCAGGGCGGCGATCTGGTGGAGCAGCTGGTCAGGATGATCGACCCGCTGGTGCCTTATCGCGGGGTCCATGCGACGCGGTCGAAGATGCTGCGGGCGGAGCCTGTCGCAGCACTTTATGAGCAGGGCCGGGTGCGCCATGTGCGGGGCCTTGGCGCGCTGGAAGAGCAGATGGGCAAGATGACGGCGCTGGGCTGGCAGGGGTCGGGGTCGCCTGACCGGCTGGATGCGCTGGTCTGGGCTCTGACCGACCTGATGCTGGGGGCGTTGCATGGCGGCCGACCCAGCGTTCGGTCGCTTTAGCGGATTTAGGGATTTGGCAGGTCATATGGCCGGGCGCATCAGGCAGCCCGGACAGTCGGGTACGGCCCGGGGCATGAAGGAGCGCGAGATGTTCGATTTTCTGCGGAAGGCGCCGGTAGAGGCAGTTCCGGAACGCAAGGCCTCGGCCGTGGGTCGGGTTATCGCCTGGGGCAATGCGGGCCGCGTGGCCTGGAGCCCGCGGGACACGGCCAGCCTGACCCGGACCGGGTTTCAGGGGAACCCGATTGGCTTTCGCGTGGTCCGGCTGATTGCCGAAGCGGCGGCGGCGCTGCCCTTGGTGTGCCAGACGGTGGAACAGCGGTTCGAGAGCCATCCGGTGATGGATCTGATCTCGCGCCCCAACGGCGCTCAGGGCCGGGCGGAGTTTTTGGAGGCGGTCTATGGCTACCTTCTGTTGGCCGGGAATGCCTACGTCGAAGCGGTGCCGGGCGTGTCGGCGGTGCCGGGCGAGCTGCATGTGCTGCGGTCGGACCGGATGAACCTGGTCCCGGGCGCAGATGGCTGGCCGGTGGCCTATGACTATACGGTCAGCGGGCGCACGCATCGTTATGACGTGACGGGCGAGTTGAGCCCGATCTGCCATCTGAAGACCTTCCATCCGCAGGACGACCACTACGGGTTCTCGCCGATGCAGGCGGCGGCTTTGGCGGTCGACGTGCACAACTCGGCGTCGGCCTGGTCGAAGGCGCTCCTCGACAACGCTGCGCGGCCTTCGGGGGCGATTGTCTACAAGGGCGCGGATGGGGCGGCGGCCTTGTCGTCGGATCAGTACGACCGGCTGGTCAGCGAGATGGAGGCGCACCATCAGGGGGCGCGGAACGCTGGCCGGCCGATGCTGCTGGAAGGTGGACTGGACTGGAAACCGATGGGCTTCTCGCCTTCGGACATGGAGTTCCAGAAGACCAAGGAAGCCGCGGCGCGGGAGATCGCGATTGCCTTTGGTGTGCCGCCGATGCTGCTGGGGATCCCGGGGGATGCGACCTATTCGAACTACCAGGAGGCGAACCGGGCGTTCTATCGGCTGACCGTGCTGCCGCTGGCGACGAAGGTGATGGCGGATCTCGCGCATTGGCTGTCGCGGTTCGCCGGAGAGGCGGTGGAGCTGAAGCCCGACCTGGATCAGGTCCCGGCGCTGGCGGCGGAGCGTGACCAGCAATGGGCGCGGGTCTCGGCCGCCGAGTTCCTGACGGTCGACGAAAAGCGGATGCTTCTGGGCCTGCCGAAGCTGGCGGAGGAGGAATGACAGCGCGGCGGTCCGAGGGTGGATCGCGGTTCGTCTACGACAGTTTCGATGCGGCCGCGGCGCGGATCGAAGCGAATGAGCGGGTCGCGGATGAGCGCTGGGCGGGCCTCGAATATCGGCTGGGGCTGATCGAGGCGACGCTGGAGCGGCTGGAGAAACGGATCTGGGTCGGCGTCTACGGTGTGGCGGCGTTCCTGTTGGCACAGATGGCCGAAGCGGTCATCCAGGCAGCAACGAGGTGAGGCGATGAGCGAATACGGAGCACCCGAACGCAAGTTCCACCAGCCCGACAAGGGGTTGGTGGTGACCGAGGGGCATATGGTCGAAGGCTATGCGTCTCTGTTTGGCAAGACCGACCAGGGCGGCGACATCGTGCAGAAGGGCGCCTATGCGGCAAGCCTCAAGCGGCTGGCGGCGCGGCAGGGTCGGGTCAAGATGCTGTGGCAGCACGATCCGGGCCAGCCCATCGGCGTCTGGGACGAGGTGCGCGAGGATGCCACGGGCCTGTGGGTCAAGGGGCGCATCCTG
>JBGSVS010000250.1:0-9854 GCA_041752895.1 Tabrizicola sp. | reverse complement strand
CCCACCGGATGCGCGCGCGCCTTGGCCTGCCCGGCGGCCAGCTTGTCGCAAACCCGATCCCCGTAGCCGCCGAGATTTCCCGCGCCGAGATCACCCCGCATATCGAGGCAGCACTAGCCGAGGCCGAGGCGCAGGGCATCGCGGCCAAAGCGGTAACCCCCTTCTTGCTGCAACGCATCTTCGAGTTGACGCAAGGCAGGTCCCTGACGGCGAACATCGAGCTGGTGCTGAACAATGCCTGCCTCGCCGCCGCGATTGCGCGCGAACTGGCAGCATAGTGATGAATTTCCCGGGATATCTGCCCGGCGGCATTGCAGTGCGGACGGCTCCACCCCTAGATAGGCGGTGAAGGGGACAATCTCACGTGTCTGAACCGCACCATCCCAACCGTCGCGGCTTTTTCGCCAGCCTGCGCGCCAGTTTTCTGACGGGGCTTGTCGTCGTCCTGCCCATTGGCCTCACGATCTACATCGTCTGGGCCTTCATCGGCTGGCTTGACGGCTGGATCCTGCCGCTGATCCCGTCCTGGTATCAGCCCGATGTCCTGATCGGCCGCTGGTTCGGACCTGAATACGAGTTCCCCGTCCGTGGCGTCGGCGTCCTTGTCTTCCTGATCGCCACCATCATCGTCGGCTGGCTTGCCAAGGGGCTGATCGGGCGGTCTGTGATCCGGTCTGGTGAAAACCTCGTCGAACGGATGCCGGTCGTCCGGTCGGTCTACAGTGGCATCAAGCAGGTGGCCGAGACCTTCTTCAACAAGAAGGACAAAAGCTTCGACAAGGTCGTCCTGGTCGAGTTTCCGCGCCCCGGGTCATGGGCGCTTGGCTTCATGTCGACCCAGCCCAAGGGTGAGCTTGCCGACCGCCTTGCCGCCATGGGCCCGGACATGTCGGCGGTCTTTGTGGGCCTCACGCCCTTTACCAGCGGGATGCTGCTGTTCGTGCCGACGCAGGACCTGATCCTGATGGACATGGGCGTTGATGACGCGGCGAAGCTGATCGTCTCGGGGGGTCTGGTCTACCCGCAGCCGAAAGAGCCGCTGGTCTAGTCCAGAAGCCCTTTCAGATCTGCGCTTGGCTCATGCCCGATCTTCGAACCACCGTTGCCGAGGAACTCCTCTGCCGCCGCCCGCCCTGCGGCTTTGAGGCGGCCCAGAAGCAACGGGGTCGGTGACTGCTTGGACTCCGCCGAAAGCTCGTTCATCAGCTTGTCGTCCGAAATCATGTGGAGGTTCACGGCCTTCATCTTTCCCGGCTCCATCCGCCCCTCGGCGATCAGACGGCGGACGAAGTTGACGGCACGAAGCTCTCCCAGAAGGCTTGCGTTGAAGCTGATCTCGTTGATCCGGTTCTGGATTTCCAGCGGAGTGTCCGGGATCTCCTCGCGCCGCATCGGGTTGATCGACACGACCAGGATGTCATCCGGCAGGTCGGGTTCATAGAGCGGGAACAGCGCCGGATTGCCGGAATAGCCGCCGTCCCAATAGGCCTCGCCCTCGATCTCCACCGTCTGGAACACCGTGGGCAGGCAGGCCGACGCCAGAATCGCCTCGGGCGTGATCTTCTGCCCTTCGAAGACCTTGATCTTGCCGGTCCGCACGTTCGTCGCGCTGACGAAAAGCTGTGGGCTTGTGTCGGCGCAGACCTGCGTGAAGTCGAGGTCGCGGACCACTGGCTCCAGCGGGTTCCGCCACTGGTTGCCGAAAAGGTAGGGCGAGTAAAGCTGCGCCGCGAGACCCTGGGGCGAGAACGGCAGGAAGGCAGAACTGGCGGTCTGCCAGAAGCGCAAGGCGGGCAGGAAGGCCGCCATCCAGGGCAGCATCCGGAAATCGCCGATCTCGGCCACCTGATCCCACAGCCGGTCCAGCCGCTTGCGCGCCGCCCCGCGCCCCCCGGCCAAAAGACCGGCTTTCAGCGCCGCACCATTCAGCGCCCCGGCAGAGGTGCCGGAGATCCCGGCGATCTCAAGGTCGTCTTCTTCGAGAAGCCGGTCCAGGACGCCCCAGGTAAAGGCGCCATGCGCACCGCCACCCTGCAGAGCGAGGCTGACCCTTCTCATAGCGCGGTCCATCCGCCATCGATGCTGATCGTCGTGCCGGTGACCTGATCGGCGGCAGGCGAGCAAAGGTAGACCGTGGTGCCGCCGATCTGTTCTGTTGTGGCGAACTGGCGCGAGGGCTGGCGAAGGAGCATCACCTCACGGATGACGGTGTCGCGGTCCATGTTGTGGACCTTCATCTGTTCGGGGATCTGTGCCTCGACCAGGGGGGTCAGCACGTAGCCTGGGCAGATCGCGTTGCAGGTGATCCCCTGCCCCGCCGTCTCCAGCGCCACGGTCTTCGACAACCCGACAACGCCGTGCTTGGCCGCGATATAGGCCGACTTGAACGGGCTGGCGGTCAGCCCGTGCGCCGAAGCGATGTTGACCACCCGGCCCCACCCTTTCGCCCGCATCCCAGGCAGCGCCGCCGCCGTCGTATGGAAGGCCGAGGTCAGGTTGATCGCCAGGATCGCGTCCCACTTTTCCACCGGGAACTCCTCGATGGGGGCCACAAACTGGATGCCCGCGTTGTTCACCAGGATATCGCAGCCCCCGGCCTTTTCGATCAGCGCGCGGCACTCGGCCCCCTTGGACATGTCCGCCGGGATATAGCGCGCGACGACACCATGCCGGGCGCCAAGGTCGCGGGCCAGATCGTGATCCTCGGGCCTGTCGGTGAAGCTATTCAGAATCACCTCCGCCCCGGCGGCCGCCAAGGATTCGGCGACCCCAAGGCCGATGCCCGAGTTCGATCCCGTGATCACCGCGCGCTTGCCCTTCAGCGTCATGTCAGGCCCTTCCCATGCTGCAACTGCAGCAAAGGATGCCACGCGGGGCGGTCAAGGGAAAGCATGAAGCCGAAAAGAAAAAAACGCCGGCACGAAGCCGGCGTTAAGTCTTTGAGGCAGGTTTCATACAGGCAAGAAACCTATCGAGCAGTAGGGTCTTTATAGTCCGCTCTCTGCCGATGGCCAAGCTAAAAGTTTGAATTGCCACGATCATCGACTTACTGTCGGCCAACACAACCAAGAGGAACGGGGAGCCACAGGGAATGATCACGAACAAGAGAGCAACCTTCCGCAAGGTCACGCTGGCCGTCGTGATGTCTTTCCTGGCTGGCGCGGCGACGGCGGAACCGCAGCACGGCATAGCTATGTATGGGGACCCTGCCCTCCCCCCGGATTTTGTGTCCCTGCCGCAGGTGAACCCCGAAGCGCCCAAGGCTGGCAGCTTCCGCTGGGGCGAGGCGGGGAGCTACGACAGTTTCAACCCCTATGTCACCAAGGGCAGGCCCGCGCTTGGCATCTCCACCCTCACCGTCGAGACGCTGATGGGCCGGAACTATGACGAACCCTTCTCGCTGTACGGACTTCTGGCCGAATCGATAGATACTGATTCTGCGCGCACTTACGTCGAATTCACCCTGCGGCCCGAGGCCCGATTCTCGGACGGCTCACCCGTGACGGTCGATGACGTGATGTGGTCGATGGAGACCTTGGGCACGCAAGGCAACCCGCGCTATGCCGGGGCCTGGAAGAAGATCGCATCGATGGAAAAGACCGGCGAGCGGTCGGTGAAGTTCACATTCAACGTCGAGGACCGCGAATTGCCTTTGATCCTGGGCCTGCGCCCGATCCTGAAAAAGGCGCAGTGGGAGGGCAAGGATTTCGCCGAAGCCACGATGGAGGTTCCGGTCGGGTCCGGCCCCTACACTCTGGCTGCATCCGAACTGGGCGTTCATGCCACCTACAAGCGCAACCCGGATTGGTGGGGCAAGGATCTGCCCTTCAACAAGGGCCAGTGGAACTTTGACGAGATCCGCTACGACTATTACGCCAACCCGCAAGCGATCTTCGAGGCGTTCAAGGCGGGTCAGGTCTCGGCCTACCGCGAGGCGAACGTGTCGAAGTGGCTGTCCTCTTACGACTTTCCCGCCGTTGCCGCCGGTGACACCATCAAGGCCGAGATTCCGCATGGCCGGCCGTCGGGGATCGAGGGGTTCGTGATGAACACCCGAAAGCCGATCTTCGCCGACTGGCGCGTGCGCGAGGCGTTGATCCTGGCCTTCAACTTCGAGTTCATCAACCAGACCCTGAACGGCGGGCTGCCACCGCGCATCCCGTCCTATTTCGGCAACTCGTTCCTGGGCATGGAGCCGGGCAAACCAGCCGAGGGCCGCGAGCTTGCGCTGCTGGAGCCGTTCAAGGCGGAACTGCCGCCCGGTGCCATCGAAGGCTACGCGCTGCCGGCGTCGGAAGGCGATCAGGCCAACCGCAAGAACATCCGTGCTGCGGCGGCGCTGCTGGAGGAAGCGGGCTGGACCGTGGGCGACGATGGCGTCCTGAAGAACGCCGAAGGCAAGCCCTTCGCCTTTGAAATCCTGCTGGTCACCGGTCAGGACGAAATGGCATCAGCCGCCGAAGTCTATATCGAGGCGCTGAAGGCGCTGGGCATCACGGCGACGCTGAACAAGATCGATGATGCACAATACAAGGACCGCACGTCCAACTACGACTTCGAGATGACCCATTACATTCGGTCGCTGTCCTTGTCGCCGGGCAACGAACAGGTGCTTTACTGGGGTGCGGGCGGGGTGACCGAACCCGGCACGCGCAACTGGATGGGAGTGAACTCCCCGGCGGTCGAGGCGATGATTGCCGCGATGCTGAGGGCCCCGGACACCGACGAATTCGCCGCCGCGACCAAGGCGCTTGACCGGGTGCTGACCTCTGGGCGTTATGTGATCCCGATCTGGTATTCCGATGTTTCCCGCTTGGCTTACGCGGCCGAGCTGAAGTATCCCGAGAAACTGCCGCTTTACGGGGATTGGACAGGGTTCCTGCCCGACACCTGGTGGTATGAAGCAAATTAAGAGGCAATGAGCATGAAGAAACTGGCACTTCTGGCAATCCTGGCGGTTCTTGCGGGCTGCAACACTATCGCCGGCGTGGGCGAGGATGTCTCGGCCGGCGCGCGGACTGTGCAGGATACATTCTGACGGCAGCGGCCCCTTACGCGGGGGCCGCCTTTGCCTGCGGGACCGGGGGTGTCCTGGCCTCTTTCCCCTCGGGCAGACGGATTACGGTGACCGAGCAATGCGCCTCGGCCACGACCTGAGCGCTGACGGATCCAAGGTAGCGCCGCGTCGTCGAATGCCCGCGCGCGCCCATTAGGATATGGTCGACCTCGTTCGCCGTGGCGTAGTCGATGATTGCCTGCCCCGGGTCCGGGCCTTCCAGCACCGTGTAGGTCAGCCGGTGATCCGGCAGCTCGATCTCTTCGGCCCAGGCCTTGAGCTGCACCAGCCGCAGGACGTGCAGGTTGTTGCCCTGGTCGTCCATCCCCTGGTCGATCCCGATCCGGGCCGTCTTGATCACGTTAACGCAAGCGATCCGCGCGTCGGGTTCAAGAATGAGCATCCGTTTGACTGCGCGCAGCAACACCCGGGCCAGCTTTTCTCCTTTCGGCGAGAGGTCCACTGCCACCACGATGATCGGCACCGATCCGACCTGCGCTGCGACCGAGGTGGGCACTGTGAACCGTTTGATCTTCTGCATCACCCGCCAGCGGTCAAACACAGTCAGCCAGCCGTCCCGCCTGGTCTTGTGCGCCCGCGCCGTCAGGGTGACCTGGGCCGGGTGCGACAGGTCGAAGGCCATCTGGGCTGCGGACTGATAGCGCCGCATCGGATCGACCGACAGGGCGCGCAGGATGATCTCTTGCAGCCATTCCGGCACTTCTGGCCTTATCGCGCGCGGCGGCTCCGGGTCGCGCCAAAGCCGCTTGCGGACGCCCCGCAACGTTTCGGGCGTGCCCCAGGGGTTCCGTCCGGTCGCCAGCGCATACAGCATCGCGCCCAAGGCAAAGAGGTCTGATCGCGGGTCGTCGCGGCAGCGCAGATACTGTTCCGGCGCGATATAGGGGTAGGTCCCCATCGGAATGGTGAATTCCTCGGCCAGAAGGTCGGGCAGCTGGTCGTGACGGCTTAGCCCATAGTCCACCATCACCATCTCACCCGTCTTCCGCTGCAGAAAGTTCTCGGGCTTGAGGTCCAGATGAATCACATGCTGGCGGTGCAGGTCCGCCACTGCCGCCACCATCCGCGCCGCGATCTCGATCACATCGGACAGGGGCAAGGGGGCCGTCTGGAACACCGGCAGGAAGGACCCACCATCGATAAGTTCGGTCACGATGTAGGGCATCACGTCGAAGCCGCCGGTCGCGATCACCTTTGGAACATGGGGACCGGACAGGCGAGGCATGATCATCTGCTCGACCTCGAAGCCGACGATGGTCGGCCCGTGATAGCCGTCGAGGATCGTCGGCACCTTCATCACCATCGGCAAGTCGTGGTCCGGATGTGTCACCGCCCAGATCGTCGCGAACCCGCCGGTGTGCAGCTTTTCCCCCAGGGTGAAGCCGTCGATCTGCAACCCTTCCATCGGCCTGAGCTGCATCATCGACCCACCAACAACCGCACCGCCAGTTCCTCTGGCAACCCTGCCTCGCGCACCTTCTTCGCCGCCCCCGCCACATCATAGGACGTGCGGCGGAAGGTCAGCTCTTGCGTTCCGGTATCGACTAGCGCCCAGGCCGCCTGCGCCACCCCGTCGCGCGGTTGCCCGACCGAGCCCACCACCGCCAGCCACCTTCGGCTTGCCAGCAACGGGATCGGCAACCCCGGCTTGAAGGCCTGCTCCCGCACCACGCCACCAAGATCGCAGCTTGCCAGCATCGGCACATGAACGTGCCCGCAAAGGATCAGCTTCGCGGTGCAGGCCCGGAACGACGGCGCTGCGCGGGTGTCCGAGGTGACATAGCTCCAGGCCCCGGGGTTGCTGGCCGAGGCATGGACGAACAGCACCCCCTCGGCCTCGGCGGTCAGGGGCAGGCCCGCAAGGAACGCCTTCTGCGCTGCGTTCAACCGGTCAGCGGTCCAGTCCAGCGCCCGTTTGGCCAAGGGCGACATCGCTTCGGCTGCGCCTGACGCCGCGTTGTCGTGGTTGCCCCGCACGCAAAGCGCGCCATTGGCGAGCAGCCTCTCGGCCCGGTCGCAACACCATTCCGGGTCGGCCCCATAACCCACGATGTCGCCCAGAAGTGCCACCCGGTCGACGCCATGCGCGGTGATATCGGCCAGCACCGCCTCTAACGCCTCGCGGTTGGCATGGATGTCTGTCAGGACCGCTATCCGCATCCGGAGCCTCCCCCCTTTATGCCGGTTGCCTACAGGCTGCCCGCCGCCCGAACCATGTGCCAGACCAAAACAACCCCAATCAGACGAGTGACGTGACCCAAAGGATCGTCGCGTCCTCGTCCGACAGGCTGATCACGTTGTGCCCCATCGCCGCGTCGTAATAGGCACTGTCACCGCGGCGCAGGTCCACCGGCTCGTAAAATTCGGTGTAAAGCCGGACCACGCCGGTCAGCACATAGAGGAACTCTTCCCCGTCGTGGCGCACCCAGCCGTCGAATTCCTCCAGGTCCCGCGCCCGGATCGTCGCGCGGTAGGGCAGCATCTGTTTGCGGGTCATCTGCGCGGCCAGAAGCTCGTGCTCATAGGTGACCGTCGCCTGAGATTGCCCCTCACCGGACTTCGTGACCGCAATCCGGCCCATGACCTGCTGCTTTGAGGGCGGCGTGAAGAGCTGCGGAACGCTGATCGCCAGCCCCCCGGCCAGCTTCTTCAAGGCCTCGTAGGTCGGGCTCATCTGCCCGTTCTCGATCTTCGACAGGGTCGAGCGCGCCAGCCCCGCCCGGTTCGCCGCTTCCTCCAGCGTCCAACCGAGCGACCGGCGCAACTCGCGCACCCGTTCACCCAGGTTCAGGGGCTCGACATGCGCCTCGCCGCCCGAGCCGTTCTTGGCCTCGCGCGCCACGCGGATCATGCTTTTCGGATCGGTCAGGGCCATGAACCCCCGATAGTGCAGCCACCTCGCGCTTGCAACCGTCGCCACGGCCCCCTACCCCTTCGCCATGCTGTCCGAGATCGACACCCGCCCGTTCCCCAACGTCCCCCCGGCCTTCAACCTGGCAGGCCATGTCCTTGCCCGCGCGGCATCGCTCGACAAACCGGCCCTTGCAATCCTGCACCCGGACTGGGACGAAACGATCAGCTACGCGCAGCTTCTGCACCTTACCCAAACCAGCGCTACCGCCCTTCTTGCCCAAGGCATGGCCCCAGGCGACCGCGTCCTCCTTCGCCTCGGCAATACGCTGGCCTTTCCGATCCTATACCTTGGCGCGATCTGGGCGGGCCTGGTCCCGATCCCGACATCCTCGGCCCTGACAAAGCCCGAGATCACCAAGCTCGCCGCCGTCACCGAAGCGAAACTCATCGCCGCCGAGCCCGGCATCGCCTTGCCTGACCACCCGGCACCGATCCTTACCCCCGACCTCGCCGCGTGGGCGACCCTTCCACCGACAAAGATCCACATGGGCGACCCGGACCGCGAGGGGTACATCATCTTCACCTCCGGCACATCCGGCACGCCGATGGCGGTCAGCCATGCCCACCGCGCCATCCTGGCCCGACAGCAGATGCACCAGCATTGGGAGGGTCTGCGTGAGACCGACCGCATCTTGCACGCCGGGGCGCTGAACTGGACCTACACGCTGGGCACAGGCCTTCTCGACCCGTGGGCGGTCGGCGCAACCGCCATGATCCCGGCCTCTGGCACGCCAGTCCCCCAGCTTCCCGCCCTTATGGCACGAACCGGCGCCACTATCCTTGCCGCCGCCCCCGGTATATACCGCCAGCTTCTGCGCACTGATTTCCCGCCACTTCCCCACCTCCGTCACGGCCTTTCCGCCGGGGAGAGCCTTCCCCATGCGCTCCGCCAGACCTGGCGCGACCGGACCGGAACCGACCTCCACGAGGCGCTTGGGATGTCCGAGGTGTCGACCTACCTGTCCGGCTCTCCCAGCCGCCCTGCGCCCGACGGTTCCACCGGTTACCCCCAACCGGGCCGCCACATCGCGATTCTTGCGGACGACGGCACTCCCGTCCCCCGTGGCACAGCGGGGGAACTCGCCGTTTCCACCGCCGATCCGGGCCTGATGCGCCACTACCTCGGCCAACCCGCGCCACAAGGACCGTGGTTTCGCACTGGCGACGCGGCCATGATGGCGGAGGAGGGAGCCATCACCCACCTTGGGCGCAAGGACGACCTCTTGAACGCAGGTGGCTTCCGCGTCTCTCCCGCCGAGGTCGAGGCCGCTTTCCATGACCTGCCCCTTGCAGCCTGTGCCGCGGTTGAGGTCGAGCCCACCCCCGGCACCAGGATCCTTGCCCTTTTCTACGAAGGCCCCTGCGAAATCGAAGCCTCGGCCCTGCAGGAATGCGCCGAAAAGACCCTTGCCCGCTGGAAACAGCCAAGGCACTACCAGCGCCTTGACGCCCTGCCCCGCACAGCCAGCACCACTGGCACCGGCAAGCTGATCCGCAAGGCGTTGGCCGCCCACTACAGGAGACCCGAATGACCCGCGCCCCGATCCGCCTGGACATCTTCTCCGACCCGGTCTGCCCGTGGTGCTATGTCGGCAAGGCCAACCTCGACCGCGCGCTGGCCGACCACCCCGATCACCCCTTCGCGATCCAGTGGCATCCGTTCCAGCTGAACCCAGACATGCCCGCCGAAGGCGTCGCCAAGCGTGACTATCTTGAGGCCAAGTTCGGTGGCAAGGCCCGCGTCGACGCCATCCACGAACGCCTGCGCGAGGTCGCCCGCAGCGCAGGTGTCGACATGGACCCGGACAAGCCCCGGCGCATGCCGAACACGCTGAACGCTCACCGCCTGATCCACTGGGCGGGG
>JBGSVS010000249.1:0-6249 GCA_041752895.1 Tabrizicola sp. | reverse complement strand
GCGCCGCGCAGCACGATGTCGAGGGCCTTGGCTTCGGGCACGCCTTCCAGGCTGAGCGTCAGCGGCGGGCCGGTGAGACGTTCGGCCCCCACGACCTTGGTACCGCCCACCTTCGCCCATTCGGCGAGGACCATCCGAACCGGGACGCTGGTGGCCTGCAGGGTCACCAGGCCGTCGCGGATATCAAGACTGAGCTGCTGCGCCGACACGGGCAGCGCGATGAGCAGAGCAAGCGCCGTGACGGTCGTACGAACCATAGGTCCAGTATACGCCCCCGGCCCGGGATCAACGGCTCCGGAAGTCTTCGACCACCCGGCTGATGATCTCGTCCAGCTGGACCCTGGGCTCGTAGCCCACCAGGTTGTGGATCTTGGTCAGATCAGGCACCCGGCGCGGCATGTCTTCGAAGCCGGAGTCGTAGGCCTGTTCGTAGGGAATGGTCACGATCTCGGAACTCGACCCGACCGCCGCCTTGACCCGTTCGGCCAGGGCCCGGATGCTGACTTCCTCGACGTTGCCGATGTTGAAGACCTGGCCGATGGCCTTCGGTTCGACCATGAGCGCCATCAGTCCGCGCACGACGTCGCCGACGTAGGTGAAGCTGCGGCTCTGGGTGCCGTCGCCGAAGACGGTGATCGGCTCGTTGGCCAGCGCCTGGCGGACGAAGTTGGGCAGCACCATGCCGTACTGGCCGGTCTGCCGGGGCCCGACCGTGTTGAACAGGCGGAACACGATCGCCGGCAGCTTGCGTTCCTTGTAGTAGGCGAGCGCATGGAACTCGTCGAGCATCTTGCTGCAGGCGTAGGCCCAGCGGTGGCGCGTGGTGGCGCCGAGCACCAGGTCGGCGTCCTCCTGGAACGGCACGTTGGTGCTCTTGCCGTAGACCTCGGAGGTGGAGGCGACCAGCACCAGCTTCTTTTTCTTGCTGGCGTGGCGCAGCACCACCTCGGTGCCGTGCACGTTGCACTCGATGGTGTGCACCGGGCGCTCCACGATCAGCTTGACGCCGACCGCGGCCGCCAGGTGGAAGACCACATCGGCGTGATCGACGAGCTCGGCGGTGAGCTGCTCGTTGAAGATCGTGTCGATCGTGTAGCCGAAGTTCTTGTGCGGCTTGAGGTGCGAGATGTTGTCGATCGAGCCGGTGGACAGGTCGTCCACCACGTGCACGTGATGCCCTTCCGAGAGCAGGGCGTCAGACAGATGGGAGCCGACGAAGCCGGCGCCTCCCGTGATCAGAAATCGCATCGGGTCACCTCGAAAACGCCGCGACGGCGGCAGTCACTTCGGCCAGCGCGGCTGGCGACAGCGACGGATACAACGGCAGCGACACGACTTGCGGCCTTCGATTCTGCGCTGGTCGAGGCGGCAGGCAGGCCGGAATCGCAGGCTCGGCTTCAGTCCGTGGCGGTGACCGCCAAGTCGCTGACCGACGGGTTGGCGGCCGCAACCAAGGACATCCAGGCCGCGCGCGCCACCGCCGACCGCCGGATCGGGGAAGAGGTCGGGCGTCTTAACGCCACCATCGGGCAGCTGCACGAGCTGAACGTCGAACTGCGGTCCTTCACCGGCGCCGGGCGGGATGTGTCGGCGCTGCTTGACGAACGCCAACGCCTGGTCGACCAGATCTCGGCCATCGTGCCGGTCCGCGAAATTCCGCGCGATCTCAACCAGATCGCCCTTTACACGGTGGGTGGGGCCCCGCTTCTTGAAGGCTCGCCTTCGGTCATCGGCTTTTCCACGACCCACACCATCACGCCCGAGATGACGCAGACCCTCGGCGGGCTGTCCGGCATCACCATCAACGGCCTTCCCTTTGATACGGCAGGAACGGCGAGCCCAATCCTTGGCGGAACTCTCGGGGCGCTGTTCGCCGTGCGCGACGATCTGGCGGTTTCGGCCCAGGGCAAGCTCGATGCGGTCGCCCGCGACCTTGTGGAACGTTTCGCCGACGCCGGGATCGATCCGACGCTGGTCCCGGGCGCACCTGGGCTATTCACCGACTCCGGGCTCGCCTTCGACCCGCTGGATGAGGTCGGTCTTGCCGGACGCCTGCGCCTGAACGCCCTTGCCGACCCGGCACAGGGGGGCGCGCTTTTCCGACTGCGTGACGGACTTGGGGCCGCGACCGAAGGCCCGCCCGGAAACGGCACCCTGCTGAGCGCCTTGCACCAGACCCTGACCTCGGCGCGCCCGCTTGCCTCGACCGGGTTCGTCGCCGGAAGCCGCAGCTTTGCGACCCTGACCGGAGACCTTCTGTCCGACGTCTCGGCAGGGCGGCTTTCGGCCCAGTCGGAACAGACCTTCGCCGCGGCAAAGCTAACCGCCCTTTCCGATCTTGAGGCGCAGAACGGCATCGATACCGACCAGGAGATGCAAGAGCTTCTGGTGATCGAAAGGAACTATGCCGCCAACGCCAAGGTCATCCAGGCCGTGGCCGAGATGATCGACACCCTTATCAGACTGGACGGATGATGCGCCTCTCGGTCGGTGATGCCAGCCTTACCAACATCCTGGCCCGCCAGGGAGCGGACCTGCGCGGCCAGGTGCAGCGCGCGGCACAAGAGGTGGCCAGCGGCAAACATTCGGATCTTGCCGCCACCTTGCGGGGGGATCTCTCGCCCATCCTTGCCATCGATGCCAGCCTTTCGCGGCTTGCCGCCTACAAGTCGACGGCGACCGATGCCGCCGCTCAGACCGCTGCGCAACAGTCGGCCATCGCGGGCCTGTCGCAGCTTTCCAATGGGGTGTCGACTGCGCTGATGGGCGTGACGGATGTGTCGACCCCGACACAGGTCAACACGCTCGCCGCGGACGCGCGGGGCAGGCTTGCCTCGGTCATCGGGCTTCTGAACACCCAGGCCGGGGGCCGCGCGGTGTTTTCCGGCGTGGCGACGGACACCCCGCCGCTTGGGTCGGCCGATGACCTGTTGACCGCCCTGGAAACGGCCGCCATCGGTGCCACGACAGCGGGGCAGGTTTCGGCGGCGGTGACGACCTGGTTCAACGACCCGCTTGGGTTCGGTGCCTTTTACCAGGGTGGGGCGTCCCTGTCTCCGGCCCCGATCGCGGCAGGAGAGACGGCGGACCTTTCAACCACGGCGATGGACCCGGCGATCCGCGACACGATGGCTGGCCTGGCTATGGCGGCGCTTTTGGACCGGGGCATGCTGGCAGGCGACTTTACCGAACGCGCCGACCTTGCGACGACAGCCGGGCAGAAGCTTACCCGCAGCGAAGAGGACCGGGTCACGCTTGCGGCCCGGATTGGCACAGTCGAAGCGCAGATCGAGACCGCCCGCACCCGCAACGGAGCCGAGGAAACGACGCTTGGCATCCTGCGGTCGGACATCGGGTCCGTCGACCCTTACGAAGCTGCAACCCGGCTTGAAAACGTGCGGGCCCAGCTTGAATCGCTTTATCTCATCACCGCCCGTGTCTCGCGCCTAAGTCTTACGGAGTATCTGCGATGATCCGCTTTCTTCTGGCCCTGATCCTGACCGCAGGTGCTGCGTTGGCCGAACCGATCCGGATCAAGGACCTGGTGGAGTTCGACGGCGTTCGTGGCAACGACCTGGTTGGCTACGGTCTGGTCGTCGGGCTGAACGGTACTGGCGACGGCCTTCGCAACGCGCCCTTCACCGAAGAGATCATGGCGAACCTCCTGGAACGCCTTGGGGCCAACGTCACCGGCGAGGAGTTTCGGCCAAAGAACGTGGCTGCGGTCTTCGTGACAGCGCAGCTTCCTCCGTTCGCAAGGGCCGGGGGGCGGATCGATGTCACGGTTTCGGCCATCGGCGATGCAAAAAGCCTGTTGGGTGGCACGCTGGTGATGACGCCGCTGAACGGCGCGGATGGGCAGATCTACGCGGTGGCGCAGGGCACGATCATTGCCGGCGGAGTCTCGGCCTCGGGCGAGGCTGCAAGCGTGACGCAAGGGGTGCCGACGGCCGGCGTGATCCCCTCGGGCGCGCGGGTGGAGCGGGAGGTCGAGTTCGACTTTGCCGGGCTTCCGGTTCTCCGGTTGGCGTTGAAGGCCGCGGACTTCACCACGGCCGAACGGATCGAGCGCGCGGTCAATGCCGAATTCGGCGCGCGGGTCGCGGTAATGCAGGATGCGGGCACCGTTGCCTTGGACATCGGGGCCACCGGAATGGGCTCGCCCGCGCATGTGCTGTCGCGGATCGAGGGTCTTCTGGTCGAGCCGGAAACCCGGGCGCGGGTGGTGGTGGACCAGCGGTCGGGGACGATCGTGATGGGGGCGGATGTCCGGATCAGCCGCGTCGCGGTCGCGCAGGGGAACCTGACGCTACGGGTCGAGGAAAGCCCGCTCGTCGTCCAGCCAAACCCGTTTTCGGAGGGCGAGACGGTCGTCGTCCCGCGCTCCAACGCCGAGATCGGCAAGGACGGGACGGGCCTTGCCGAGGTGCGGGGCGGGACCGATCTGGCCGAGGTCGTGGCGGGGCTGAACGCCCTGGGGGTCGCACCGCATGACATGATCGACATCCTGAAAAGTATCAACGCCGCTGGGGCGCTGCATGCCGAGTTTGTGGTGAACTGACGAAGCCCATGCCGGATATTCCAGCGTGGACAGGAAGTCGGAGGCAATGAAAACAATGCCTTGGCTGTGGGCTTTCACGGTCGCTTAACCGTTCGCTTCCTCGTTCGCCTTTGGCTTCTTGTCGGGAGGGGCCGCAGCGAAGAGGGCCTGAAAGGCGCCGATGAGTGGTTCCGGAGAGATGCCGGTCGGGCGGCAAGCCGTCACCGATGACGGGCCGCGGTTGACCCTTCGGGGCGGCGGGCGTAATCCGGAGGCTGCACCCGAAAGTGAGAGCATTCCTTGGCCATCCACCTGCACCTGTCCGACCTGCCCGACGACCTCGACCTTGGTCCCGTCGTTGCCATCGACACCGAGACCATGGGCCTTGACCCGCGCCGCGACCGGCTTTGCGTCGTGCAGCTGTCGGACGGCAAGGGCGACGCGCATCTGGTGCAGATCCAGAAGGGCCAGACCCGGGCTCCGAACCTGGAACGGCTGCTGACCGACCCTGCCACGCTGAAGCTTTTCCACTTCGGCCGTTTCGACATCGCCGCGCTGAAGCAGGCCTTCGGCGTCACCACCGCTCCGGTATGGTGCACCAAGATCGCCTCGAAGCTGATCCGCACCTTCACCGACCGACACGGGCTGAAATACCTGCTGGCGGACCTAGTGGGCGTCGATGTCTCGAAGCAGCAGCAGACCAGCGACTGGGGGGCGGCGCAGCTGACCGATGCGCAGAAGGAATATGCGGCGTCGGATGTCCTTTACCTGCACCAGCTGAAGGCCGAGCTTGAGGCGCGCCTTATCCGCGAAGGCCGGCTGGCGCTGGCTGAGCGGCTGTTTGCCTTCCTGCCGACCCGGGCCGAGCTGGACCTTATGGGCTGGGAAGACACCAATGACATCTTCCTCCACTGACCTTCGCGCGACAGGCCGCCGGGTGATCCTGCGCGAGGCGGGGGCGCTGGAAGCCCTGGCCGGGGCGCTGGATGACCGCTTTGCCGAGGCACTGGGCCTTCTCATGGCGGCCAAGGGTCGGGTCATCGTGTCGGGCATGGGAAAGTCGGGCCATATCGCCCGCAAGATTGCCGCGACCTTCGCCAGCACAGGCACGCCCGCGCATTTCGTTCACCCAGCCGAGGCCAGCCACGGCGACCTTGGCATGGTGGCCGAGGGCGACGTGCTGATCGTGTTGTCGAACTCTGGCGAGACGACGGAACTGGCGGACCTTCTGGCCCATGCCAAGCGGTTCGGCATCCCGATGATCGCGATCACCAGCCGCGACGGGTCGACCGTGATGCGGCAGGCCACTGTGGGGCTTCTGCTGCCCGATGTGCCCGAGGCCTGCGAAAAGGGGATCGTTCCGACAACGTCCACCACGATGACGATGGCGCTGGGCGACGCGCTGGCCATCGCGCTGATGGAGCATCGCGCTTTCACGCCGGAACATTTCCGTATGTTCCACCCTGGCGGCAAGCTGGGCGCGCGGCTGTTGAAGGTGCGCGACCTGATGCACGACGCGCCGCCGCTGGTGCCCGCCGACCTGCCGATGGGCGACACTCTCCTTGAGATCACGAAGCGCGGCTTCGGTGTCGTGGGGGTCACCGACGCAGAGGGCGACCTTGCGGGGATCATCACCGATGGCGACCTGCGGCGGCATCTGGACGGGCTGATGCTGCACAAGGCGGCGGAAGTGATGACGCCCGACCCGC
>JBGSVS010000248.1:0-4558 GCA_041752895.1 Tabrizicola sp. | reverse complement strand
CGAAGTGTCTGCACATTACCTGATCGACCGCGATGGCGCGGTTCTGTCCCTTGTGGCGGAGGATGCTCGCGCCTGGCATGCCGGGGAGGGCCGGTGGGGCGGTCAGGACGATGTCAACTCACGCTCCATCGGGATCGAGCTGGTGAACACCGGGGCCGAACCCTTTCCAGACCGCCAGATGGTCGCGCTGGAGGGCCTTTTGCACGGTATCCTTGCGCGCTGGTCCTTGCCGGCGCAGGCGGTCATCGGCCACAGCGACATGGCGCCAGACCGCAAGACCGATCCCGGCCCCCGCTTTGATTGGCGGCGGCTGGCACTTCTGGGCCTCTCGGTCTGGCCGGAGGCAAGCACGGTCGACCGCGCCACTCTTGACCCGCTGGTCGCCGACCTGCGGCGGTTCGGCTATCCCGATCTGCCGCCCGAGACCCTGCTGGCGGCCTTTCGCCTGCGCTTTCGTCCTTGGGCTACCGGCGCACTGACGCCAACCGACTGCGCCTTTGCCGCCGATCTTGCCAAACGGTTTCGGGTTGACGCGGCGACGGGGCAAGCCTAACTCCACAGCGCGCGGAGGGCTGGATGGCCGCGGGGTGGAAACTCCGAGGAAAGTCCGGACTCCCGTTGGCAAGGGTGCCGGGTAACGCCCGGCGGGGGCAACCCCAGGGAAAGCGCCACAGAGAAGAGACTGCCACGACCCGCAAGGTTCGCCTTCGGCACGGCGTGGTAACGGTGAAACGGTGGGGTAAGAGCCCACCGCGGGACTGGCAACAGGACCGGCATGGCAAGCCCCACCCGGAGCAACGCCAAATAGGGGCCTCGCGCGGGGGCTGGTCGGGAAACCGGGACCGCCCGCAGGGATGCCAACGCCCGAGAGGCCCGGGTTGGCAGCTTGACCGCCGTGGCAACACGGTTGGCAGAGGAATGGTCATCCAGGGGCGTAAGCCCTGGACAAAATCCGGCTTACAGGCTCTCCGCGCAGTTTCATCGGAAGGGACGATTTTTCGGCGAAAAATCGACGGCGAATTTTCGCAGAAAATTCGTCCCTTGGCGGATTGCGCTTTCGCGGTTGACTCTGCCGTGCGCGCGGCTAAAAGGCGGGCTTCAAGGATTTCACCGGGGGCCGCAGGGATTCCCCGATGCAGAGGAAACGACCATGGCAAAGCCCGCCACCATCAAGATCCGCCTGAACTCGACCGCGGGCACCGGCCACTTCTATGTGACCAAGAAGAACGCCCGGACGATGACCGAAAAGATGGTCGTCAAGAAATACGACCCCGTCAAGCGGGAGCATGTCGAATACAAGGAAGGCAAGATCAAGTAAGATCGCGCCTGCCGCAAGGTTCGGGGGCCGTGCCGTTTGGCGCGGCCTTTTTCTTTGCTTGTCGGGATGCGCCGGTCTTTCCTTTCAGCCCCGCGACCCCATTTGACCGGGATGGTCCCGACACTTTCCCTTCGCAAGGCAAGCCCTGCCGATCTTTCGGCCGTCGACCGGCTGCTTGGGCGCAGCTACCCCAGACTGCTGGCGGCGGACTATCCGCCCTCGGTGATGGTGATGGCCGTTCCGCTGATTTCTCGCGCCCGGCCTGAGTTGCTGGCCTCGGGGCGCTATTTCGTGGCCGAAGACCCGGACGGGCGCTTGCTGGCCGCGGGCGGTTGGAGCCGGAGCAACCCGGCAGGTGCCATGATGCAGGATCTTTCCGGCCATGTCCGCCATGTCGCCACCGACCCTGATGCGGTGCGGCAGGGCGTGGGCCGGGCGCTGATGCGGCACGTGATGCGGGACGCCTGGGACGAGGGCGTTGTCCGGCTGGACTGCCTGTCGACCCGGACCGCTGTGCCATTCTATCGGGCGCTTGGCTTCCGTCCCTTGGGAGCAGTCGAAGTGCCCCTTGGCCCGGCTGTGGCCTTTCCGGCCATTCGGATGATCGCTGATCTGCGCGGCCTGATGGATCAGGCTGAGGGCAAATGAAAAGGGCCGGTCTTGCGACCGGCCCTTTCGTTCTGTCAGGACGCCCGCGCTACTCGCGATTGCCCATGAACTGCAGCAGGAACATGAACAGGTTGATGAAGTTCATGTAGAGGTTCAGCGCACCCATGATGGCCGACTTGGCCAGCCACTCCTGGTCGCCATGGACCGCGTGCTCGATGTAGTTGTTCTTGATGGTCTGCGTGTCATAGGCGGTCAGACCCGCGAAGATCAGGACACCGATCACCGAGATGGCGAAAGCAAGGCCTTCCGAGCCGAGGAAGATGTTGACCACCATCGCGACGACAAGGCCGATCAGGCCCATCATCAGGAAGCGGCCCATGCCGGACAGGTCACGCTTGGTCGTGTAGCCGTAAAGCGACAGACCGGCGAAACCGGCCGAGGTGGCCAGGAAGGTGGTCGCGATCGAGGTGTCGGTGAAGACCTGGAAGATCCAGGCCAGCGACAGACCCATCACCGCGGCGAAGACGTAGAAGAACAGCTGTGCCGCCGACGCGGACATCCGGTTGATCAGCGCGCCAAACGCGAAGACCATCGCCAGGGGGGCGAACATCACCACCCAGCCGAGGATGTTCGGCCGCAGCGTCAGCGGGTCGCGGAAGATCGCAAGCAGCGCATCCGTCGAGCCGACACCCCAGGCAACGCCAGCCGTGACCAGCATCGCCACGGACATCAGCCCGTAGACCTTGTTCATGTGGGCGCGAAGCCCTTCGTCGATCGCAGCGCGGGCGCCAGTGCCGACACCGACGCTGCGGACCGTATCAAATTGAGCCATAGAAGCCTCCGATGTTGTCCCTAAGGGCAACGCCGGGGGGACCGGCGCGACCTCATGCAGGGAATATTGGGGACCGGAGGGGTCTTTTCAAGCGTCTCGCATCTATCTCGCGCGCGAGGGGGCCGAAAACTGTCAACTTTTCAGCCCTTCCAGTGCGACGGAGCGTCCCAGACCGGGCGCTGGGCTTCGGCCTTGGCGTCTTCCTGTGTGAGGCCGATGTCGCGAAGGAGGTGATCGTCGAGCCGCAAGAGGCCCTTGCGCGACCGCGATACGGCGGCCAAGGCGAACAGTCGGGCGGGCAGGTTGCGCAGGAAAAGAAGTGCAGGGGCGTAGCGGCGGGCAAGCTGGCGGGTGGACATTGGGGCATCCTCTCATTTCGTCTGGTGATGGCGCGATGCAGTTGCATCAGGATGCTTGAACATTGCGCCCTGCCAACGCATAATGGAAACGAATGATTGTGACATGAATCATCAGGATCTGTGATATGCCGCGCAACCTTGACCTCTCAGCCCTGCGGTCTTTCGTGACTGTCGCCGATGTCGGCGGGGTGACCCGGGCGGCGGGCTATCTGAACCTGACGCAATCGGCGGTGTCGATGCAGATCAAGCGGCTGGAAGACTCGCTGGGCCTGTCGTTGTTCCTGCGGGCGGCGCGGAAGCTGGCGCTGTCGCCGGATGGAGAGCAGCTTTTGTCCTATGGCCGCCGGATGCTGGCCTTGAATGATGAGGCGCTGTCGCTTTTGTCCGCGCAGGCCTGTGCGGGGGAGATCCGGCTGGGCGTGCCGCATGACGTGGTCTATCCGGCGATCCCGGGCATTCTGAAGCGGATGGCGCAGGCCTACCCTCGGGTGCGGATCAACCTGGTCTCTTCTTTCACCATCCTGATGAAGCAGGACTTCGCCCGTGGGGCCTTTGAGGTGATGCTGACGACCGAAGAGACGCCGGACGCTGGCGCGGAAGTGCTCTCGTCGCGCGCTTTGGTCTGGGTGGGCGCAGCGGAGGGCAATGCCTGGCAGCGGCGGCCGTTGCGGCTGGGCTTCAAGGACACCTGCATCTTCCGGCCTCGGGCGCAATTGGCGCTGGAGGAGGCGGGGATCCCCTGGGAAATGGCAACCGGGGGCGAAAGCGAACAGGCGGTCAACGCGACGGTGGCGGCTGACCTGGCGGTAACGGTGCGGATGGTCGGCAGCATCCCCGAAGGCATGGCGCCGATCGCGGGCGACAACCATCTTCCCTCGGTGGGCGAGATGAAGCTGGCGCTTTATCGCGCGGGCCGCCGCAATGATGAGGCCATGGACCTTCTGGTCAGCGAGTTGCGCTGCGCCTACGGGGCTTAGTCGGAGGCCTGACCGACACGGATCACCACCTTTCCGGTGGCCTTGCGGTCGCGGAGAAGCTGAAGGCCCTCGGGGAAAGCCTCGAACGGCAGGACATGGCTGACATGGGGGCGGATCGTCCCCTCGGCCCGCCAGCGCAGAAGTTCGACCATGCTGGCGGCGACAAGGGCCGGGGCGTGGGCCTCATAGCCGCCATACCAGAAGCCGGAAACGGTCAGGTTCTTGACCAGAAGCAGGTTCGCCGGAACCTGCGGCACAGAGCCCGAGGCAAAGCCGATGGCGAGAAGCCTGCCCTCTGGCCTGCAGGCGCGGAGGGCGGCATCGAAGGCCGGGCCGCCCACGGCATCATAGACGACATCGACCCCGCCCTCGGCCTTCAGCGCCTCTTTCAGATCGGGCGCTTCGCTGTCGATCAGGATGTCCGCCCCCGCAGCCCGAGCGACCGCCAACCGGTCGGCCCCGC
>JBGSVS010000247.1:0-5140 GCA_041752895.1 Tabrizicola sp. | reverse complement strand
GGGTCCCCGCCGATCACGCCGACGGCACGATACAGAAGCCCGGTATCAAGGTGCCGGAAGCCGAACTGCGCGGCCACGGCCCGGCTGATCGTGCCCTTTCCTGCGGCGGCGGGCCCGTCGATGGCGACCGTGAAGATCATGCTGTCTTCCCATGCTGCGCACCCTCGGGCGCGGATTGTCCGGGAGTATTTGGAAATCGGCAGCCCGTGAAGGGAAAAGCGCTGCTTCCAAAGCGTCCCCCACGCAAAGTGGTTCTGGTGCCAAGGTGTTGAAATCCCTTGCCGCGATCCCGCCGATTGCTGGCTGCCCTCCGCCTTTCCCCTTGGATTCTGCGCCTGATTGTGCGACTGTCTTGGTGCGACGTTAACTTTTCGACCACTGTCTCCGACCATCGGCCACAGCAATCGACACTAAGCTGACGGGGCCAAACCGCCGCATTCCGCGGGCGGTACGACTGATAGGAGACTTCACGATGGCCAAGGGCACCGTGAAATGGTTCAATGAAACCAAAGGCTTCGGCTTTATTGCCCCGGAAGGCGGCAAGAAGGACGTGTTCGTTCACATCACCGCGCTGGAACGCGCTGGGCTTCGCAGCCTGAAGGACGGCCAGCCGGTCACCTTCGACATCGAAGCCGGCCGCGACGGTCGCGAATCCGCGACGAACCTCGCACTGGCGTAAGCCTGGCAACGCGCCGGGGGCGGTTCGCCGCCCCCGCAGCATCTTTCCCCGCAGCCTTAGTTGATCGTGATCGCCGCCCTGTCGCGCAGCACATGATCAAACCCGATGCGGAAGCTTGCATCCGACACATCTTCCGGCAAGCAGACCGCGGTGCGGCGCCCAAGCGGGTAAACTGGAATGTCGAACTCCCGGCTGACCAGCATCACCCGCATCTTCGCCTCGCCCGAGATCAGGGCCGAAATCGCCCGCTCGGCCCCGGTGATCCCGCCAAACCCGTCGCAGTCCATCACGAACAGGTCGTAGCCGAAGCGGTCCCCAAGGACGGCTCCCACCGCGTCGTCGAGGTCGTCATGGGTATCGACCAGACTGCCATAGCTGGCAAGACGCTGCCCGGTGGCCCCATCGGCCTGCCCCGTCAGCAACAGGACACGCACACCCATCGTGTGCAGAGCAACCTTCTGGCGGCTGGTCCGAACCAAAGTCTGCACGCGCACCCCCCTTCACTACTTTATGCCAAGATGACCGGACAATGCGGAAAGCTTTCGCCCGAAAAAAGGAAACTTGCAGATAAAACCGTCGTTGCAACGCCACATTCACGTCACAGTTGCCGACCGCGCGGGCCGGTTTCACACTCAAGTTGCAAGACTCACCCTTTGACCGGCTGGGAATCCGGTAGGCAAGCTGTTAACCTATTCCAGACCGAAATGCAGCCCTTGTCTGCGGTCAAAGGTGATTCGCATCGGATTTCTTGCATGAATCGTCACATCGACATCACGGATCTCGCTCTCCGGCAGGACCTGTCCGCCGCGTTTCGCTGGACGGCGCGGCTGGGGATGCACGAGGCGGTGGCCAACCACTTCTCGCTTGCGGTGAACCCCGAGGGCACGCGGTTCCTCATCAATCCGAACGGCCGCCATTTCAGCCGGATCACCGCCTCGTCCCTGGTCGAGATCGATGCGACCGACCCGGGCACCATGTCGCGCCCCGATGCGCCCGACCAGACAGCCTGGGGCCTGCATGGCGCGATCCACCGCGCCTGCCAGCATGCGGTTTGCGTGATGCATGTCCATTCTGTCCACGCGACCGTGCTTGCCAGCCTTGCAGACTCGCGCCTGCCTGCCATCGACCAGAACTCCGCGATGTTCTTCGACCGCCACGTCGTCGACGACCATTACGGCGGCATGGCGTTCGAGGCCGAGGGCGCGCGCTGCTCGGCCCTTCTGGCTGACCCGAAGATCACCACGATGGTCATGGGCAACCATGGTGTGCTGGTCGTCGGGCGCACCGTGGCCGAGACGTTCAATCGCCTTTACTACTTCGAACGCGCTGCCGAGACCTATATCCGCGCGCTCCAGACCGGACAGCCCCTGCGCGTCATGCCCGACGAAATCGCAGAAAAGACCGCCCGCGAGTGGGAGGCCTACCCCGGCTTTGCCGAGGCCCACCTGCGTGAGCTGCGCGCGATCCTTGATGCCGAGGACCCCGGTTACGCCGCCTAGACCCCGATTTTCGCCGAAAAATCGTCGCTTCCCGCAGCGGCCCGCATTTCGGCTTCGCTTTTCGTGCCCCCTATCCTAGATCAGGCGCAAAGGGAGGTCTTCCATGCTGTCCGATCCGCTGTTCATCTTCGCCACCATCGCCTGTCTTGTCGTGCTTGGCATCCTGCTGTTCGGCATCGGCACCTTCGCCAAGGGCGGCGAGTTCAACAAGCGCAACGCCAACAAGATCATGCGCTGGCGCCTGGGCGTTCAGTTCGTGGCTGTCGTGCTGATTGCCGCATTCGCCTGGCTGCGGTCGGGGGGCTGAGCCATGGTCGTCCTGTCGAAGATCTACACCAAGACCGGCGATGCCGGGGAAACCGCCCTTGGCAACGGCGTGCGGGTCGCCAAGCACAGCCTGCGAGTCAGCGCCTATGGCACGGTGGATGAAACCAACGCGACCGTTGGTCTTGCGCGCCTGCACGCGACGGGCGACATGGCCGAGGCCTTGAAGCGCATCTCGAACGACCTCTTCGACCTTGGGGCTGACCTCTGCACCCCCGACCGGCATCTGGACCCCACTTTGTCCTACACGCCCCTGCGGATGATCGAAGGCCAGGTTTCGCGGCTGGAGCGTGAGATCGACACGATGAACGAGAAGCTCACCCCCTTGCGCAGCTTCATCCTGCCCGGCGGGTCCGTTCTGGCCGCCCAACTCCACCTCTGCCGCACGGTCTGCCGCCGGGCCGAGCGGTTGGTGGTCGAAACCGCGACGATGGAGGACGTGAATCCCGAGGCGGTCCGCTACCTCAACCGGTTGTCGGACTGGTTCTTCGTCGCGGGCCGCATCGCCAACAACGACGGCAAGGACGACGTCCTCTGGGTCCCCGGCCTGACGCGCTGATCCGGAAGGCCGACCCAAAACTTTTCGCGAAAAGTATTGGGTCCTCCCCTCAACCTGCGCGTTGATCGTCCGCGACGATCAAAACGCGGCGTCGCGTCGCGCAAACCTGTCGCATTTGCTCTGTTGCGACGTCTTGCGTTCCGGTAACAGGCGGGCGAGAGCTTGTGCGGCCTCGTGCCGCGACGAAAAGGGAGTTTGCGGCCATGAAGGTATTGGTCCCGGTCAAGCGGGTGATCGACTACAACGTGAAGGTGCGGGTGAAGGCGGACGGTTCGGGCGTCGACCTCGCCAACGTCAAGATGTCGATGAACCCCTTCGACGAGATTGCCGTGGAAGAGGCGATCCGCCTGAAGGAAAAGGGCATCGCGACCGAGGTTGTCGTCGTCTCCATCGGCGTCAAGCAGGCGCAGGAAACGCTGCGCAACGCCTTGGCGATGGGGGCCGACCGCGCGATCCTGATCGAAGCCACCGACAACGTGCACACCGACATCGAGCCTCTGGCCGTTGCAAAGCTGCTGGCTGCCGTGGTCAAGGAAGAGGCTCCGGGCCTCGTCCTCTGCGGCAAGCAGGCGATCGACAACGACATGAACGCCACCGGCCAGATGCTGGCGGCACTTCTGGGCTGGTCCCAGGCGACCTTCGCCTCGGAAGTTGCCATCGAGGGCGACCACGCGAAGGTCACCCGCGAAGTCGACGGCGGTCTCCAGACCATCACCGTCAAGATGCCGACGATCATCACCGTCGACCTGCGCCTGAACGAGCCGCGCTATGCGTCGCTGCCGAACATCATGAAGGCCAAGGCCAAGCCGCTGGCCGCGAAGACCCCCGCCGACTACGGCGTGGACGTCTCGCCTCGGCTTTCGGTCGTAAAGACCGTCGAACCGGCGGGCCGCAAGGCGGGCGTGAAGGTCGCGTCCGTGGCCGAATTGATCGCGAAACTCAAAGACGAAGCGGGGGTGCTGTAAGATGGCCGTTCTTCTTCTTGCTGACGTTGTTGACGGGAAACTGGCAACCGACCAGGTCGCAAAGACCCTGACCGCGGTGAAATCGCTGGGGCCCGTGACGGTGCTGGTCGCAGGCACAGGCGGCGATGCCGCTGCTGCCGAAGCCGCGACGCTGGCCGGTGTGGCACGCGTTCTTTTCGCCGACGACCACGCCTACTGCCACGGCATGTCCGAACCCACCGCCGCGCTGGTGGTGTCGCTGGCCGGGGATTACGAGCATATCGTCGCCCCCTCGGGTGCGCTGTCCAAATCCGTCCTGCCGCGCGTGGCGGCGATGCTGGACGTGATGATGATTTCCGAGGTCCTGGCCGTGCATGACGCCGCGACCTTCGACCGGCCGATCTACGCCGGGAACGCGATCCAGACGGTCAAGACCTCGGACGCGAAGAAGGTCATGACCATCCGCACCGCGACCTTCGATGCGGCGGGCAAGGGTGGCTCGGCTGCGGTCGAGAAGGTTTCGGCCAGCGTTGACGGCGGGATGTCGGCCTGGGTCGAGGACAAGGTGGCGTCCTCGGATCGCCCGGAACTGACCTCGGCCGGGATCGTCGTGTCGGGTGGCCGTGGCGTCGGAAGCCAAGCCGACTTCGCGCTGATCGAAAAGCTGGCGGACAAGCTGAACGCCGCTGTTGGCGCGTCCCGCGCCGCGGTGGACTCGGGCTACGCGCCGAACGACTGGCAGGTCGGACAGACCGGCAAGGTCGTGGCACCCGAGCTTTACGTCGCGGTCGGCATCTCGGGCGCGATCCAGCACCTGGCGGGGATGAAGGACAGCAAAGTCATCGTCGCTATCAACAAGGACGAAGAGGCCCCGATCTTCCAGGTCGCGGACTACGGCCTGGTCGCGGACCTGTTTACCGCCGTGCCGGAGTTGATCGAGAAACTGTAAGGTAAGGTGGGCGATACCGCCCACCCTACGACCAAGGCACGGGGGTCGCCGATGGGCGGCCCCTTTTCCATTCAGACCAGCCCGCGCAACCCCGGCACCAGTTGCGCCGCAAGCTCGGCATGGACCGCCGCACCCGGCAGGCAGGCGGCCTGCGTCGCCTCGGTTTCCGGGAAGGTCATGTCGAAC
>JBGSVS010000246.1:0-5070 GCA_041752895.1 Tabrizicola sp. | reverse complement strand
GTCGCGGGCGGCGGCGATGTTCGCCTTCAGGCTGGCCGCGGGCGAGGTATCGGGGCCGGTGTTCACGTCGACGGCCACTAGCGCGCGGGTCGGCTCGATCATCATATGCGCGCCGCCGTCAAGCGCGACTTTCGGCCCCCGCAATGCCTCAAGCGCGTCGGTCACGCCCTGACGCTCAAAGCTTTCGGGGTCGGTGTCGGCATCGTCCACGGCCGGGTCGAGCCATTCGCGGAACGCAAGGTCATGCGCCGATGGGCCGTCGACCAGCAGTTCCGGAGGGCCGGAAAGGTCGGCCAGCACCGCCTCACACAAACCGCGCATCGCGGCGATGTCCTCGGTGATGGCCTGGTCCTCGGCCGTCTCGCAGCCCGACCGCAGGATCAGGCCCAGACGGTCGTCGGCGCCCTGCATCCCGGCCTCGGTCAGCGCGGATAGGTCGACACGCCGCGCCTCGTCCTTGATCCGGCGCGAGATGTTCAGCCCCGGCGCCTCTGGCGTGATGATCGCAAAGCGCGACTTGAACAGCAGGCGGGTCGTGACCGGGATGGCCTTGCCGGGTTCGGCCGGGCCGGTGACCTGCACCAGAAGCCGCTGGCCGGGGGCTACGCCTGAAATCTGACGGAGGAAGCCGGAACCGCCGGGCAGCTTGACGAAGATGCCGCCTTGACCCTTCACCGGACGGTCCGCCACGACCCGGTAGATCGCCCCGGGGATCGCCACATCGCCCGCCGGATCAATCGACAGCTCTTCAAGCCGACCGTCGACCATCAGCGCCGCCGCCTGACGGCCGTCAAGCTCGTCCAGAACGAGAACGCGACCCTTCATGCCTGCCTCCAGACCGGATAGCCGATGGCCGTCAGAAGCGCTGCCGTCTCGGCCACCGGCAGGCCCATGATCCCGGTGAAGGACCCGGAAATCCACGGGATGAACGCCCCCGCCAACCCCTGGATCCCGTAGCCGCCTGCCTTGCCCTGCCATTCGCCGCTGGCAAGATAGGCGTTCAATTCATCATCCGACAGACGCTTCATCTTCACCGTGCTCAGGCTTTCCCGCACCAGAACCCGGTCCCCCCGGCGCACGGCAATCCCGGTGATCACCTGATGCCGCCGCCCGCCAAGCGCGACAAGAAACTCTGCGGCTTCCCCGGCGTCGGCGGGTTTGCCGAGGATGCGGCGGCCCAGAGCAACCGTGGTATCAGCGCACAGCACGACATCCTCCGGTCCGGCGGGAACCGCGCGCGCCTTTTCCTCGGCCAGCCGCAGGCAGTAGGGGCGGGGCAGTTCGCCCTTGCGGGGGTCTTCGTCGATGTCCGGTGGCAGGATCAGGTCGGGCACGATGCCAAGCCCCGCCAGCAATTCCTTGCGGCGCGGGCTGCCAGATCCCAGGATAAGCCGCAAGATCAGTTACTTGAAGCGGTAGTTGATGCGGCCCTTCGACAGGTCGTAGGGCGTCATTTCGACCTGCACCTTGTCGCCGGCCAGAACGCGGATGCGGTTCTTGCGCATCTTGCCTGCCATCACTGCAATCAACTCATGGCCGTTCTCGAGTTCGACCCTGAATGTCGCGTTCGGCAGGAGTTCCTTCACGACACCGGGGAATTCGAGAATGTCTTCCTTGGCCATGGTCTCTCCATTACAGATGGGCCCGCGGGGATATCCCGCAGGCGTCCGGGGGCGCATATGCCCCCGAAAGGGCGGGTTTTCAAGCGGAATCGTTAAGGCGTCAGGTCAGAGCGCGCGCATCCAGAACTGGAGTTCCTTCTCGCTCTCTTCGGCTTCGCCCAGGTCCTTCCAGCTAAAGCGCGCTACGACGCCCGGCAGCGGTTCATACCCCCGGCTGCGCCAGAAGGCGTCGTTCGTGCGGGCGGCGGCGGGCCGGGCCGGGTGATCTTCGGGCCGGATGACCGAGCAGAAGGCGACATGGGAGCGGGCGAGGGCGCGGGCGTGATCCTCGCGCAGGTCAATGAAGCGGTGGCCAAGGCCGATGCCGCGGTAGGGGCGGAGGAGGACGGATTCCGCGCCGTAGAGGATGCTTTCGGGTTGCAGGCCAAGGTCCTTGAACGGGGCGCTGAACTCAGGCGCGTGGTCCTCCATCGGGGTCGAGGTCGAGGCGCCGACCAGCTGGCCGTCGTGGAAGGCCCCCACCAGCAGCGCGCCGGGATTGTCACGGTAGGTGGTGAGGTATTCGCGCTCGTAGGCGAGGGAGCCGTCGTAGAGGTAGGGCCAATCGCGGAACACGGTGATCCGCAGCTGGGCGACCCCGTCGAGGGCGGCCTCCAGGTCGGGGCCACTCAGGACACGGACGTCGATTTCGTCGATATTCATCCTTGGACCTGCGCGATCCAGTCGTTGAGGTTGTAGAAGGTGGTGATCCGGCTGATGAGGCCGTCCCGAACCTCGAAGAACCCCCCGGCGGGGAGGATGTAGGTCTGGCCCTTCGCCTCGGGCAGGCCGGGGTCGGTCTTCAGATACTCGCCGTGGACCACGAATTCGGCGGCCCCCCGGGTGCCGTCGTCGGTGGCGAAGATCGTGAGGTCGCGCAGCTCTTCCCGGTAGCTGACCCCCATGTGGCTGCAGAAGTCCCGGAACTTCGTCTTCCCGATCCGGTGCCCGCCCTCGTTCACCCGGTGCTCGATGTCGTCGGTCAGGCAGGCGAGCATCCCCTCGGGGTCGCCCGCATTGAAGGCGTCGTAGTAGCGGCGGATCAGGGAGAGGGTCGTCTCGCGGGTCATGGGGGTCTCCTTTGGGGCCGGAGAGTAGCGGGCCGGGGCGGGGTTTCCAAGCCGGAGGGGACAGGTTGGGGGAGGAAAGCGACCTTGGGGGGAGGGGTGTCCACGGTGGACAAAACGGAGTTGGTGAGGAATTTCAGTGGGTTGGGAATTTCTGTTAGGGTGGTGTTAAGGTTTAAGCAAGCGGTCGAGAGTTTATCTCAAGCTCGCGCACTGAAGGACAGCGCATCAGATTTTGGGCGAAAGAATGCGTCCGCCAAGAAAGCATCGACTTCACGCAACCCAAACACACTGAGTGCAGCAACTGGTGCCTTTCCGATGAAGGCATCTATGTGAGTCGTGGCAAGACGATTGCAAAGAATGAACCCACCGAAGGGAAGCGCGGGGAGGTTGGAAGGTATGAAGCGCATCCTGGGAACACGTCGTTGTGCTACATCTACCAGAAAACTATGAACCCTTTCGCTCCAATTGGCGCAAAGCTCTTCAATGATAGTCTCGGCCGGAAATACTGGGCAAACCAACACATCCTGATTGTAGGGACGATGGTTCTCCTGTTCAACATCGCATTCATGAGAGATGACCAAAACTAACCCTTCAGAAGTTCCAAATAGCATTCTCTCCCTGATGAAAGTTGGAAACCTTATCGGAGAAAACAACAAGCCAGCACCAAGCGCAAGGCCATCCAAAGCGCCATAAAATGAGCCGACGCCGAAAGGCACATTTGCGACAATCAATCGGTGCGCTTGCTCTGGAGTCACTGGAGTTACAAAAGGAAGCCTTCGTCAACAATTGGATGTGACTTTAGTGTTGCCCTGTCAATTGCCTCAAGAATCTCCACGTCAACTTCGTAGCGGAAACCCCCGATATCATGAACTAATGGTGATCGATAGATCTGCTGTTGAGACAAGAGAGTCTCATCATGGGCACTGGGTCGCATAACGTAAGCGTTTTGCCCGAACAGTGCGGCCAGCGAACCGGAAACTTGGACTCCAAGCTGCGTGTTCAAAGAACTTACTCCTCCGTTAGTTCGGCGATGTTCTGTAAAGACAGGAGGTTAAAGAACTCCTCCTTCTCGACTTCGTGTGCAGATATAAGCCATTTGTGTGCTTCATCAAGGTTCTTGAGTTCAAAACCAGCCTCAGTATAGACGTCTATGTCTACGAAAGCGCCGTTGCTATTAAACGGAATCCCCTGCACAATCTCAGGAGACACAATCTGTGAGTGAACCGTCATTCCTGGGTCACACTTCCTAAATCTATTTAAATGCAACTGGCCATCGAATTGTTCCCTACCATAAGTTAACTTCAACTCAAGATCGAATACGCCGTGGATGTTGTGCGCCTCTGGTGTGAGAAGATTCAAGTATCGAAGGCCAATGCGCACAATTTTGCAATCGATTGTAAGCGAGAACACATCTTCAATCAGAGAGCGCGCAGCTGTGTGAAACCCAGTATGCCAACCAGCATATGGCTTTACGTTATGAATTGATGCAACGTTGGGCCCAATTCGAACAAGGAAACGATTGTCCGGAGAAGTGAGCTGAATTGAAGGTTGGAAGAACAGGTTGGGATTCTGAACACGAATTTCGTTTGGCATTGAAGCCGCAGGCAGCCGTGTCTGACTGTAGCCCTTCCAATGACTACTGTCTGCCAAACGCCCAATGACTATCTCTGGGATACCGTTGTGCTCAAAGCGAAATTCAATCAATGCTTCAAGGATCGAGTCTACCTTGAGTTTCTTTGGAAGCGTCTGCATTGAGATCTCACTTGCTGGTAGCAGGTTAGAGCATTCTTGTAGAAAAGAAAGAAGTAACTTATCCCTGAAGTGTCCGCACCCCGTACCCCTCGCCCCGCGCCTTCATCGCCGCCACAGCCGCCACACTCGCTGCAGCCGTCGTGAAATACGGGATCTTATCCATCAGGGCGACCCGCCGGATATCCCGGCTGTCGGACACAGCCTGCGTGCCCTCGGTCGTGTTCATCACCAGGGCGATTTCGTCGTTCTTCAGGCGGTCGACGATGTTCGGGCGGCCTTCGTAGACCTTGGCGACGGCCTCGGACGGGACGTTCTGCCCGGCCAGCCACTTCGCCGTGCCCTTGGTGGCGACGATCACGAAGCCCATCGCCACAAGGTCGCGGGCGGCATCAGCCAGCGCCGGGGTCTTGTCCATGTCCTTGACCGACAGGAAGACGCGGCCCTCGGTTGGCAGGATCGTCCCGGCGCCCATTTGCGCCTTGAGGAAGGCCAAAGCGAAGGTGCGGTCCCAGCCCATGACTTCGCCGGTGGAGCGCATTTCCGGCCCGAGGACCGGGTCGACGCCGGGGAAGCGGGCGAAGGGGAGG
>JBGSVS010000245.1:0-3653 GCA_041752895.1 Tabrizicola sp. | reverse complement strand
GGCCCGCGCCCGCGCCGACGCGCTGGAGAACGGCGTCACCCTGACGGCGCCCGAAACCGTGTTCTTCGCGCTGGATACCCACATCGGCCGCGACGCCATCATCGGGCCGAACGTGCTTTTCGGCCCCGGCGTGACCATCGAATCGGGGGCCGAGATCAAGGGCTTCTGCCATCTCGAAGGCTGCCACATCAGCCGGGGTGCCACCGTCGGCCCCTTCGCCCGCCTGCGCCCCGGCGCGGAGCTGGCCGAGGATGTTCATGTCGGCAACTTCGTCGAAATCAAGAACGCGATCCTGGACGAAGGCGTGAAGGTCGGCCATCTGACCTACATCGGCGATGCGACCGTGGGTGAGCATACCAACATCGGCGCGGGCACCGTCACCTGCAACTACGATGGCGTGATGAAGCACCGCACCGTGATCGGCAAACGCGCCTTCATCGGGTCGGACACCATGCTCGTGGCCCCGGTCACAGTGGGCGACGGGGCGCTGACGGCCTCGGGTTCCGTCATCACCGAAGACGTTCCCGCCGAAGCCCTGGCCATCGGCCGGGCGCGGCAGGTGACGAAAGAGGGTCTTGCGACCAGAATGTTCGAAAAGTTGAAATCCATTAAGGCTGCGAAGGCAAAGGGGCATTAAAAATGTGCGGTATTGTAGGTGTATTGGGCAATCACGAAGCAGCACCCTTGCTCGTCGAGGCGCTGAAACGGCTGGAATATCGGGGGTACGACTCCGCCGGGATCGCCACGGTGAACGCCGGTCGGCTGGACCGCCGCCGTGCGGTCGGCAAGCTGGTAAATCTGTCGGACCTGCTGGTGCACGAACCGCTGGCCGGAAAGTCCGGGATCGGTCACACCCGCTGGGCCACCCATGGTGCCGCGACCGTCACCAACGCCCACCCGCATCGCGCGGGCGGGGTCGCCGTCGTCCACAACGGCATCATCGAAAACTTCCGCGACCTGCGCGCAGAATTGGCCGCCGACGGCTACACCCAGGAATCCGAGACTGACACCGAAACCATCGTGCTGCTCGCCCGCCGCGCGATGGACCGGGGTGCAGCACCCGTCGAGGCCGCGAAGGACACGCTTTCCCGCCTGCACGGGGCTTTCGCGCTCTGCTTCCTGTTCGACGGCCAGGACGACCTGATGATCGCCGCCCGCAAAGGCTCGCCCCTTGCTATCGGCTGGGGCGATGGTGAGATGTTTGTGGGATCGGACGCGATCGCGCTGGCCCCGATGACCGACCGCGTCACCTATCTGGAAGAGGGCGACTGGGCCATCGTCACCCGCCAGGGGGCCGAAATCTACGACGTCCGGAACGCCCGCGCCAACCGGGCCGAAACCCGCATCCAGCTGGACGCGACGCGGATCGAAAAGGCCGGATACAAGCACTTCATGGCCAAGGAAATCGCCGAGCAGCCGGTGGTCATCGCCGACGCGCTGAAGCATTACACCTCGGCGGATGGCAAGTTGCAGCTGCCGGATGAGCTTGATTTCAAAGGCATAGACCGGGTGACGCTAGTCGCTTGCGGCACGGCGTCCTATGCCTGCCATGTCGCAAAATACTGGTTCGAGCAGATCGCGGGCCTGCCCGCCGACATCGACATCGCGTCGGAATTCCGCTACCGTGACCCGGTGCTGTCGCCCGCATCCATGGCGATCTTCGTCAGCCAGTCGGGCGAGACGGCGGATACGCTGGCAGCACTGCGCCATGTCCGCGACAAGGTGGCCAAAGTCGTCTCGGTCATCAACGTCCCCACTTCCTCCATCGCGCGCGAATCGGACCTCGCCCTGCCGATCCTGGCGGGGGTAGAGGTTGGCGTTGCCTCGACCAAGGCCTTCACCTGCCAGCTGACCGTGCTGGCGCTGATGGCGCTGAAGGCCGCGCAGGACCGGGGGCGGATCGATGCGGCACGGATGCAGGACCGGCTGGAGAGCTTGCGCGCCGTGCCGGGCCTGATGAACGCGGCCCTTGCGCTTTCGGACCCGATCGCCAAGGTCGCCGAGGACCTGGGCAAAGCGCAGGACGTCCTGTTCCTGGGGCGCGGCCCGATGTTTCCGCTGGCGCTGGAAGGCGCGCTGAAGCTGAAGGAAATCAGCTACATTCACGCCGAAGGTTATGCATCGGGTGAACTAAAGCACGGCCCCATCGCGCTGATTGACGACGCCGTTCCGGTGATCGTTCTGGCCCCGAAGGACGCGCTTTTCGACAAGACCGTGTCGAACATGCAAGAGGTGATGGCGCGCAACGGCAAGGTGCTCCTCCTGTCCGACGCGGGCGGGGTGGACGTGGCCGGTCAGGGCACCTGGAAGACGCTGACCCTGCCGACGGTCGATCCGCTCTGGGCACCGATCCTCTATGCCGTCCCGGCGCAGCTTCTGGCCTATCACACGGCCATCGCAAAGGGCACCGACGTGGACCAGCCGCGCAACCTCGCGAAGTCGGTAACGGTGGAGTAGCGGCCGATTTCTTCAAAGAAATCGGTGCGGAGTTTTTGAAAACTCCGCGCCCTTGATCCACCGTCCTGCGGGCAGCGTATTCCAATAAACTGGAGCACGCCCATGCAGCGCAGAACCCTTCTTCTCGGCCTCGCCAGCCTTCCCCTTGCCGCCTGCGCCACCACCCCGGCCCCGCCTGCCGACCCCGGTCCGCCGATCACCCTCGTCTCGGCCTTCCAGGGCCGCACGACGGGGCGCGGACATTTCCGGGTCTGGGTGACGGGGGATGAGCGTCGCTTCACCGCCAAGCTCAACGGCACCGTCAAGGGCCGGACAGGCGCGCGGACCCTGACCGTGGTCGAGGATTTCCTTTACGACGACGGCCAGAAGGACCGCCTGACCTGGGTCTTCCGCGAACAGGCGCCCGGCCGCTGGACCGGCAAGCGCGAAGATACCGTGGGCGAGGCTACGGTGATCGAGGAAGACGGCCGGATCCGCCTGGCCTACACTGCAGACTTCAGATCACCTTCGGGCGTCAACCGGTTGGGATTCGTAGATATTCTCTATTCCGACCCCGACGGCACGATCATCAACGACGCTGTCGTCACCCGGGCGGGGATTGCCGTCGCCTCGGTTCGGTTCGTGATCCGCCGCTGACTTGCCCTTCTCCGGCGCGGCTGGCACTCTGCCCGGCAGGAGGTCCGCGATGGGCAAGCGCTACACCGAACTGCAACCCGACCAGATCGGCTTCATTGGCGAGCAGCATCTCTATTTCGTCGGGACCGCCGCGCCCGGCACAAGGGTGAACCTGTCGCCCAAGGGTATGGATTCCTTGCGGATTCTGTCGCCTACCCGCATCCTTTGGCTGAACCTGACGGGGTCCGGCAACGAGACGGCGGCGCATCTGGCGCTTGATCCCCGCATCACGCTGATGTGGTGCAGCTTCACCACACGGCCCCTGATCCTGCGCGCCTATGGCACGGCCCGCGCGGTCCATCGGGGCGATGCCGGTTGGGCCGGGCTTGCGGCCGAACTCCCCGTCCAACCCGGCGCGCGGCAGATTGTCGAGGTGACGGTGGACCTTGTGCAATCGTCCTGCGGCTTTGCCGTGCCCTTCATGGATTTTCGTGAGGACCGGCCCGTCCTGCGCGACTGGGCGGTGGGCAAGGGGCCAGAGGGCCTGCGCGACTACTGGGACGACCGCAACCGCCAGACCA
>JBGSVS010000244.1:0-2943 GCA_041752895.1 Tabrizicola sp. | reverse complement strand
CGGCGAAGGGTTGCAAGACGAAAGACCTTTTCAGCCAGCGCCTCGATCCGTTCGGGGCAAGGGGCCATGACGCGGGAGGCGTGGTCTGCGGGGGCCTGGCAGTTCTTGGCGCAGCCTTGGCAGCCGCCCGCATCGTGGCGGCCGGCGAAGACGGTGGGGTTGGTCGCGCCGTCGATTTCCGGCAGGGCGATGAGCATGGTGGTTTCCACCGGGCCAAGGCCGCCTTCGGTGGTGGCCCACTGGCCAAGCGTTTGAAATTCAAGCGGATGGGCTGCGATGTAGGGGGCGTCGAGGCCTTCGAGCGCGGCAATGGCGGCGGGGCTGTCGTTGTAAGCGGGGCCGCCGACGAGGGAGAAGCCGGTGAGGGAGACGAGGGCGTCGATCCGGCCGCCAGTCATGAAGGCGTCGATGGCGGGGCGGCCGTCGAGGCCTGAGGCGAAGGCGGGGACGCAGGCGATGCCGCGGGCCTCGAAGGCGCGGATGACGGCGTCGTAATGCGCGGTGTCCGAGGCAAGGATGTAGGACCGCAGCATCAGAAGGCCGACCGTGGCGGTCATGCCGTCGGGCTTTGGCAGGAGGGCCGGGTCGGTGAAGACGCGGGTGGCGACATCGGGGTGGTAGAGGCCGACGTCGGGGTAGTCGACCGGGAGGGCCGCCTTGACCTTGTTCCAGTCGCGGTTTGGCGCATAGCGGCTGACCAGGAAGCGGACCATGCCTTCGATGTTGTCGTCGGACCCGCCAAGCCAGTACTGCATCGACAGGAACCAGGCGCGCATGTCCTGGGCCTTGCCGGGGATGAAGCGCAGGATCTTCGGCAGGCGGCGGAGCATCGCCATCTGCTTTTCGCCCGAAGAGCCGCCGGGGGATTTGTTGCCCCGAAGTTTCTTCAGGAATGCCATCGCGCCCGAGGCGGGGAGCGACATGTCGAGGTCGCCCATCTTGGTCAGCTTGACGATCTGCGGGTCCGAGATGATGCCGACGCAGGCGTCGAGGCTGTCGCGACGGGCCTGCATGTCGGGCAGGATCTGGGTCAGATGCTCTTCGAGGAAGATCAGGTTGGCGACGATGATGTTGGCCTTGGCGACATCGGCCTTGGCGCGGGCGAGGGCGGCGGGGTTTTCGGCCCATTCGGCAGCGGCGTGGACCGAGATCGCGATGCCGGGGAAGTCTTTGGCCAGGCGACCCGCGACACGCTGGGCGGGGCCTGCGGCGTGGGCGTCGAGGGTGACGATGACAAAGTGGTAGAGCCCGTCTGCAACGGGGGTTTTCAGGTCCAGCGATGTGTAGCGGTCATCGCGCATAATGGGCCTTTGCCTCGTAGAGGGTCTCGATGCTGATTTGCGTCACGCCCTTTTCGGCGGCGTATTTCTCGGTGTTGCGGCGGGCCTTGGCGCGGACGAAGAAGGGGATCTTCTTCAGTTCACGCTCGGCGTCGGGGAGCCACTGGAGGGCGTCGGCGAGGGCCTGCGCGGCCTCGATCATCTGGGTCGCGGCGTTGGGGGTCGGTTCCAGGATCTGCTGGACTGGGGCGGGGGTGGCCTTGCCGCCGTGGTGGCTGGGGCCTGCGGCGTCGTGGAACTCGAAATCCTCGCGGAACATGGTGAGGAGGTGTTCTTCGAGGCCCATCACCAGCGGGTGAATCCAGGTGTCGAAGAGGACGTTGGCGCCTTCGAAGCCCATCTGGGGCGAGTAGCGGGCGGGGAAGTCCTGGACGTGGACCGGGGCCGAGATCACAGCGCAGGCGATGCCGAGGCGCTTGGCGATGTGACGCTCCATCTGCGTGCCGAGGATCAGCTCGGGCGCGGCGGCGATGATGGCGGCTTCGACGTCGAGGTAGTCGTCGGAGATGAGGGCTTCGAGGCCGTATTCTTTCGCGGCGGCGCGCATCGGGCGGGCGCATTCGCGGTTGTAGCAGCCGAGGCCCACGACTTCGAAGCCGATCTCGTCGCGGGCGACGCGGGCGGCGGCCATGGCGTGGGTGGCGTCGCCGAAGATGAAGACTCGCTTGTTGGTTAGGTATGTCGAGTCAACGGAAGCGGACCACCAGGGCTGGCGGAGGTTGGTTTCGTCGACCTGCGGGCTGACACCGGCCAGGGCGGCGACCTCGGCGATGAACTCGCGGGTCGCTCGGGCGCCAATGGGGGTGGTCTTCGTCCAAGGCTGGGCGTGGGTTTTCTCCAGCCAGCGGGCGGCCCCTTCGCCGGTTTCCGGGTAGAGAAGGACGTTGAAATGCGCGGCGGGGAGGCGTTTCAGATCCTCGGGGCTCGCGTCGAGGGGGGCGGCCACGTTCACGGCGATGCCCATCGAGGTCAGCAGGCGGGTGATCTCGGTCACGTCGTCGCGGTGGCGGAAGCCGAGGGCGGTGGCACCAAGGATGTTGCAGGAAACCTGCGCGGTGCGCTCGCATGGTTGGGCGAGGGCGCGGACCAGGGCGTGGAAGGTTTCGTCCGCGCCGAAGTTTTCCTTGCGGGAGTAGCTGGGCAGGTCCAGCGGCACGACCGGGCAGGGCAGGCCGAGGGTCGAGGCAAGGCCGCCGGGGTCGTCCTGGATCAGCTCGGCCGTGCAGGAGGCCCCGACGATCATCGCTTGCGGCTTGAAGCGGTCATAGGCGCCTTGCGCGGCGCGCTTGAAGAGGTTGGCAGTGTCGGCGCCAAGGTCCGAGGCCTGGAAAGTGGTGAAGGTGACCGGCGGGCGGTGGTTGCGCCGTTCGATCATTGTGAAGAGGAGGTCGGCGTAGGTGTCGCCTTGCGGGGCGTGCAGGACGTAGTGGACGTCCTTCATGCCGGTCGCGACACGCATTGCGCCGACGTGCGGGGGGCCTTCGTAGGTCCAGAGAGTGAGTTTCATGCTTGACCTCCTGCCAGCATCGCGCGGCGGCGGAGGGGGCGGGAGAAGAGGCCGGCAAGGTCTCCGGCCTGTTCGTAGAAATGGACGGGCGTGAAG
>JBGSVS010000243.1:0-1906 GCA_041752895.1 Tabrizicola sp. | reverse complement strand
GGCCGGGTCCGGGAATTGCACGGCGGGCGCGATTATGACCCGGAGTTTGGCACGCGGATGCGGGGCCAGGGCCTTTGGGCCGAGCTCATCCACCGCCGCGCCGACCTTGCGCGCAAGCGGCTGGGATTGGCCGAGGGACTTCCGGGTTTGCGGACCGACCTCTTTGCCCCGCCGCCAAAAGCGGGTGACCAGCTGACATTGTTCTGACCGGCATCACCCGGGACCAAAACTTTTCGAAAAGTTTTGCCAAAATCCTTCGAAGGATTTTGGTTCCGGCCTCAGCCGCCCCGCCCGATCCGCCCAAGATGGGTGTCCTGAAACCCCGAGGCTAGCTTCAACCCGTAACCCAGCATCCGGTCAAACCCGGCATGGGCCAGCCACAAAAACCCTAGCGCCGTGATCCAAGGCTGATCGGTCAGCGATCCCAGCGCCATCACGACCAGACCGAAGCCGTAAAGATGAACCGCGTTGTAGACTGCTGCCCCAACCTTCGGACCGGCCAGATAGGCCGCGAAGGAAAGGTCCGGCGCAAAGAAGATCAAAAGCGCCGCCCACCAGACCAGGGGTTGCCAGTCCTGCGTCAGGATTGCCAGCGCCCCGATGAAGACCAGCGCCCCGTCGGCCCTTTGCCACAGGATGGCGCCAGGCATCAGCCCCGGCGCCCCCGGCGCTCACGCTTCGGCCCGGCGTCATCCCCGGTCCCGTCCGAAGCCGACGAGAATGCGCCGAGCTTGGCCTGGATCGTGTCCAGCGACGGCCGGTTGCCCTTGGGTCGGCTTTCCAGCGCCACCCGCATCGCGCGCAGGTGCTCCGGCATCGTGCCGCAGCAGCCGCCGATGATCCGGACGCCCGAATCCCGCGCCATCACGGCATATTCCGCCATCAGTTCCGGCGTGCCGTCATAGTGGATATGACCGTCGTGATACTTCGGGATCCCGGCATTGCCCTTGGCGATGATCGGTCGATCCGTCCCGGTGGCCGAAAAGCCCAGCACCGTCCGCAGAAGGTCCGAAGCCCCCACGCCGCAGTTTGCACCGAAAGCGATCGGCGGGTTGACCAGACGCTCCACCATGTCGGCCATCGCCGCTGAGGTGGTGCCCATCATCGTCCGACCCGCGGTGTCAAAGCTCATCGTGCCGCACCACGGCATGTCGGCCCGCAGTGCTGCATCCGCCGCCGCGCGGTATTCTTCGGGGGCCGACATCGTTTCCACCCAAAGGACATCCGCGCCGCCCTCTTTCAGTGCCTCGGCCTGTTCGTGGAACATCTCGACGGCAAGTTCATGCGTCAGCGAGCCCATCGGTTCGAAAATCTCGCCCGTCGGGCCCATCGAGCCCGCGACCACGACCGCGCGACCGGCCTTGTCGGCAATCTCGCGCCCCAGTTCCGCGCCGACGCGGTTCAGCTCACGCACCCGGCCTTGCGCGTTGTGCAGCTTCAACCGCGAGGCATTGCCCCCGAAGGTGTTGGTCAGGAACAGGTCCGACCCCGCCGCCACCGCGTCGCCGTAGAGCTTGAGGATGTTTTCCACCTTCTCGACGTTCCAGAATTCCGGCGGCTCGCCCGAGGAAAGGCCCATGTTGAACAGGTTCGTCCCCGTCGCCCCGTCCGCCATGATCCAGTCGCGCTTGGCAAGCATCCGGGTCAGCGCGTCGGTCATGTTGGGCATCCTTCAGGCCTGAGTGTCCTCCCCCCTCTGCCACGGGTTGCGGCCATAGGCAATTTCATATTCGGCCTCCCGCTGCATGGGGCGGCCAGTCCTTGCCAATGCGGCAGGACGGCAGACCCGCGCCCGGATCTCGACGCCGACGATCGCAAGCGCCAGGATCGAGGGCGCGGCGATGTAAAGCCGCCGCCAGCGCGGTGCAAAGCCCGCCTTGAACTGCTCCAGCCCTCGTGAGGCATC
>JBGSVS010000242.1:0-23207 GCA_041752895.1 Tabrizicola sp. | reverse complement strand
CCGACGAAGGGGCGGCCTTCGCGGTCCTCGTCCGCGCCCGGGGCCTCGCCCAGGATCAGGACGCGGGCCTTGGGATTGCCATCGGCAAAGACCGTGTTCCGCGCGCCTTTCTTCAATTCGCACAGGTCAAAGGCCGCGATGGCCGCGCGCAGGGCGTCAAGCGTCATGGCCGAAGCGGCGGTCTTGCGGGCGAGGTCCACCGGATCGGCCCCGGATACTGCGGGCGGTGCTACCGGACTGGTTTTGGGCCGGGGGGCTTCGGCGGCAAGGTCATAGCGGCTGATCGGGGCCTCGGCGATGGCCTCATCGGCCCCGGCTTCGATCTGCCAGGCGAGGGCGGCCAGCGATGCCTCCAAGTCCCCGGCAATGTCGGCGGCGATTCCCATGGCGCAAGACTAGGCCCCGGGGCCGGGGGCGGCAACCCGGCTGCTTAGGGGGCGGGGCAGCCCCTAACCTCGACTGCGCCCGAGGCGGCGAGGATGGTCACAGTAACCTCGGACCGGTCCAGCGCGAAGGGCGCACCGTTCGGGGGCACAAGTTCGGTGATCGCCACAAGCGCACCCCCGCGGCGTTCGGTGATCGCTTCGGCCACCCAGATTTCGCGGTTGGAGGTCTCAAACGCCACGACCTCTGGTTGCCCGGGGTCGGGCAGTCCCATCCGAGCGGTCAGTCGAAGGCCGTCCTTGATCGGATCGACGCTGCAGGCAACGCTTGTCACGCCGGCTTCCTGTGCGGTCGCCGCGCGGCGGTCGAGTGCGGCACTGATGCTGGCGTCGGGGGCACCGGGCGCGGCGAGGTCGGCGGCAAGGTCAAGCGAGGCGGGCAGGCAGATCTCGTCGCAGACGCCCAGGTCCATCCGGACCCGCAGCCGGACCGGCTGGGAGGGGTCTGCGGGGGTGATTTCTACCGGCAGAACAAGGCGGTCATGATAGCCGATGGTCTGCATCCCGTTGACCTGGAAGACCTCGGGCGCGGGCCAGTGGATGCGGACCGACTTCACGTTGTCTGACCCCGACCAGTCAAAACTTGGCGGGATGCCCGCGTCGCCCGGACTTCGCCAGTAGGTCTTCCAACCTGGCGCAAGGGACAGGTCCAGCGCCGCCATGTGTGCGCCATTTTCCATTTGCCATCCGGGCCTTAGCTGGGCCTGCAGGACATCGTCCTGCGTCGTGGCAAGGGCGGGGGCGGCGATCAGGGCAAGGGCGGCGGCGGTTTTGAGCATGGGGGGAACATAGGAAATGCCGGGGCTTTGGGAAATCACTTTGCGGCGAAGGTCCGTGATCGTGGCGGATCGGCCATGGTCCGGGGCTTGTCCCCGGCGGCGGCTGGGGCCATGTTTCCCGTCAGGTGGATGGAGGTGCCGATGGACCTTTCCGGACAGATCCTGATCGCGATGCCGGGGATGGCGGACCCGCGGTTCGAGCGGAGCGTGGTGCTCTTGTGTGCGCATTCGGCTGAGGGCGCGATGGGGCTCATTGTCAACAAGCCATTGGAGGAACTGAGTTTTTCCGGTCTTCTTCAGCAACTGAACATCCCCCTTGGCCCCGAGGGCCGCGACATCCGGGTGCATTTCGGCGGGCCGGTGGAGCGGGGGCGGGGATTTGTGCTGCACTCGGCCGATTGGCGGCGAAACCGCGAGGAGGGCACGATGAAGGTGCCGGGGGGCCTGGAGATGACCGCGACGATCAACGTGCTGGAGGCTTTGGCCTCGGGCGGGGGGCCGGGTAAGGCCTTGCTGGCATTGGGTTATTCCGGCTGGGGGCCGGGCCAGCTGGAGGCCGAGATCGCGCGGAACGACTGGCTGACCTGTGACGCTCCGGAGGGGGTGCTGTTCGGGTCGGATGACGGGGGCAAGTGGTCGGCGGCGCTGCGGGGGATGGGGATTGATCCTTTGACCTTGAGTGCGGCGGCGGGGCGGGCGTAGGGGCCGCAAGGGACTCCGGTAAGGGATTGGGAACGCTGGGTTAATCCGGGGGATTTCGGGCTGGATGGGGGTATAGAAGGCGTATGGCTTCCGTACATACGCTCTGGTGGGTGGTGGGGCGTTAACCTTGGGGGCGAATCGGGCGCTAACTAAGCTCTGTTTCTGCTTGAGCTGCTTCTGCCAGATTGTCACAGAGCCTTTGTTATCTTGTGGACGCCTCCCACTTCGTCAATTCGCAGAAGGGATCGTATTGCCATTCGATAAACATCTTTTTTCAAGCGAAACATTGCAGGCTGGGCGCCCTCGCCCAGAATAGGGTTAAAGCCACCCGTAAACCGTTCGAATACTTCTGTAAAATCTCTTGCAATCCAGTCAGAATGACTATTGAATTTCTCATGCAACACCCTTTTGAGATCCGAAATGCTAAACTCGTGCGATTCTATAGCTCCAATGCAATACAGCATCTGGTTACCGCGACCATATCGTGTATCGGCGTGGCTCATCAAGGATTCCACACGCGTACATGCAAAGTCACGAAGGCTCATTACCCAGTCGGACACAACATCATTCAGCACCTGAAAGTCCACTACACTAGAATTCTCTCGTGCCGCCAAAGAAAGGTCTAGTCCCAGTTGCTGAAGTTGTTCTGCGTTTCTATCGCTTACCCAAAGCAGTCGCTCGTAAACCTGCTCCTCAACAGTAGGAGAGGAGAACACGAGACGAAGGGCGCTAAACCCTCTTCTTAAAAGGTCACGAGCTTCGCTCTGTGACATCCGGGCAACCTCTTCGACCTCTTGACGCCTTCTTGATACCGTCTCGGCGAATGGAAGGACAGAAAAGAACTCTTTGAGATTGCTTGGCACCCCAACAATGCAAATTCTCGCATAATATTTTGCATAGTCGTCATCGTCCAGTAGCATAAGATAACTGGCAAGCTCCTTAACCATTTGTTCGTCTGAGGCGATCTGATCAAAATTCTCGAAAACCACGATTGAATGCTTCGAAGGGATACCCTTGATTTTTGCAAGTATATGAATAAAAGGATCGTCCGCTACCACCTTCACTGTCTTGGACTTCTTCGCATCGACACCAATTCCCCCAGGCTTTAGCTGGGCGCCGCCTTCGTAACGTATTTCTGATGTCTGTTCCGGATTGTCTCTGCGCAGCTTTTCTTCAAGCGCACTCCTAACTGAGCCGAGAGCCACCGCGCGTGCTAAGTTTAACGAAATGTGCGTAATTTTGTTGCGGTCAAACACGCGCTTCCAAAGCCATGTTTTCCCATTACCACTCTCGCCGTGAATGATAAAGTGCTTGTGTCCATTCAGACATTTCTTAACTTGATCTTCGAGGACTGTACGCTTTATATACATGTCCTCGTTTACGAACGCTGATCCAGGTGTAAATACGGCTCTTGGTGTTAGCTGCAACATTTCAACCTCTACTATCCGGCTCGAAGCTAAGAGAGGCTTTAGTTGTAGTCAAGTACAGCGCACCTAGAGGAACTGCTTTCGCGAAACTTCTTCGTTAATGTCAGGCGTGCTTCTTAGGCGGTAAGTTTGCCCTCATAATCACTCCCCATACGGCACCCAGACCGTCTTGACCTCGGTGGCCTGGGACAGGAATGTCCGGCCTTCGCCCTCGGGTCCCATCCAGTTCCGCGCGCGGCCGTGGTTGACCCAGGTGCGTTTGAGGTTGCTGGCGGCCTCACACTCGATGAGGGCGGAGAGGGGGTGGGAGGAGAAGCTCCACACCGCGTCGACGTCCATATGGCCGGCGAGGGATTTGGCGAGGTCTTGTGGAGGGCCGGTGACGATGTTGACGACCCCGGCGGGGACGTCGGAGGTGTCTAGGATCTGGTAGAAGTCGGTGGCCGACAGGGGGTGTTGGCCGGGGACGAGGATCACCGTGTTGCCCATCGCGATGGCGGGGGCCATGACGGAGATGAGGCCGAGAAGGGGGGCCTCATCGGGGCAGAGCGCGCCGATCACGCCGGTGGGTTCGTTCATCGCAAGGGCGATGCCGCGGATCGGGACGGATTTGGCGTGCCCGTCGTACTTGTCGGCCCAGGCAGCGTAGGTGAAGAGGCGCTGGATGGAGGCGTCTACTTCGGCTGCGCCGGGTTTGCCGGTGAGGTCTTGGAGCCTCGTGGCGAACTCGGGTGCGCGGGCGGAGAGGTTTTCCGCGATGAAGTAGAGGACCTGCGCGCGGTTGTAGGCGGTGGTCTTGGCCCAGGATTTGGCGGCATGGGCGGCCTCGACCGCGTTGCGGATGTCCTTGCGATTGCCGATGCCGACGTGGCCGAGGAGTTTGCCTTTGGGGCCGTAGACGGGCTGGGAGTAGCCAGAGTCGGGGCGGGCCTGTTTGCCGCCGATGTACATCTTGGCTGTGCGGTCGAGTGTGTCGACTTGCGGGTCGGTGGGGGCCGCTGGGGTGGGGACGGGTTTCAGGGCGGCGGGTTTGGCGGCGGGTTTGAGGTAGGCCATCAGGCCCTCCCACCCGCCTTCGCGCCCGAAGCCGGATTCGCGGACGCCGCCGAAGCCTGCGGCGGCGTCGAAGAGGTTGGTGGCGTTGACCCAGACGACTCCGGCCTTGAGTTTGGGGGCGATGTCGAGGGCGAGGTTGATGTTCTCGGTCCAGACGGTCGCGGCGAGGCCGTATTTGGTGTTGTTGGCCAATGCGACGGCCTCTTCCGGCGTGCGGAAGGTCATGGCGACGAGGACGGGGCCGAAGATTTCCTCTTGCATGAGGGGGGAGGCGGTGCCGAGGCCGGTGATGAGGGTGGGGGGGTAGAAGGAGCCGTGCGCGGGGAGGGGGCAGGGGGCCTGGTAGTGGTCGCCCTCGGGGTTTTTGGCGACGAGGTCGGTGATGGTTTGCAGCTGGATGGGGTCGACGATGGCGCCGATGTCGATGGCCTTGTCGAGGGGGTCTCCGACCCGCAGGCCGTCCATCCGGTGTTTCAGTTTGCCGTAGAAGCGGGGGGCGATGCCTTCCTGGACGAGGAGGCGGGAGCCGGCGCAGCAGACCTGGCCCTGGTTGAACCAGATCGCGTCGACGAGGCCCTCGATGGCAGAGTCGAGGTCGGCGTCGTCGAAGACGATGTAGGGGGATTTGCCGCCGAGTTCGAGGGTGAGGGCTTTGCTGGTGCCTGCGGTGGCTTCGCGGATGCGCTTGCCGACGGAGGTGGAGCCGGTGAAGGCGATCTTGTCGACTTGGGCGTCGACGAGGGCTGCCCCGGTGGAGCCGTCGCCGGTGACAATGTTGAGGACGCCTTTCGGGAGGCCCGCTTCCTTGCTGATCTCGGCGAAGAGGAGGGCGGTGAGGGGGGTGTATTCGGCGGGTTTGAGGACGATGGTGTTCCCGGCGGCAAGGGCCGGGGCGACCTTCCAGGCGAGCATCAGGAGCGGGAAGTTCCAGGGGATGATCGCGCCGCAGACGCCCAAGGCGGTCAGGTCGGGGTGTTCGGAGGGGAGGAGTTGGGCGAGGCCCGCGTGGTAGGAGAAGTGGCGGGCGACGAGGGGGATGTCGATGTCGCGGGACTCGCGGATCGGTTTGCCGTTGTCGAGGGTTTCGAGGACGGCGAGGAGGCGGGCGTGCTTTTGGGTGAGCCTTGCCAGCGCGTAGAGGTACTGGGCGCGCTTGTGGGCGGGGAGGGCGGCCCATTTCGGCTGGGCGCGGCGGGCGGCTTGGACGGCTTGGGTGACGTCGTCGGCGGTGCCTTGGGTGACCTGGGCGAGGGGTTTGCCGGTGGCGGGGTTCGCTGTGGTGAAGGTCTCACCCGGCGCGGTGAATTGGCCGTCGATGAAGTGGCCGAAGGTATCACTGTGTTTGGTGATCCAGGCGAGGGCCTCGGTGGCGCTTTCGGGGGCGGGGCCGTAGGCCATGCTGTCGAAGATTTCCTTGATGGTCATGGGGTTGGTCCCGCGATGATGACGTAGGCAATGCCTGCAATGACAGCCAGCATGCCGAGGGTGGACGTTCGCCGAAGCCTGTCGGAGGTGGCGGCGAGCGCGGTGAATTTTGGTGGCATGTCGACGCGGCGTTTGAAGCGGAAGGTGTCGTTAAAGGTCTTCACCTCATCCGCGGTGTGGGTAGCTTCCTGTGACTGGTGCAACCGCTGGGCGCGCAGGATAAGAAAGGCCGCGATCAGGATGATGGCTGCGAGGATCAGAAAACTGGTGGTGAACACGGCCCGTTACCCTATCGCGTGGCGGTTAGCGGCGGAGTAGTGGCCGGTGAGGTGGTGTTCGAGCTGGCGCTCGATGTCGCCGAGGAGGCTGGAGGCGCCGAAACGGAACAGGTCGGGTTGCAGCCAGGGGTGGCCGAGTTCGTCTTTCATGAGGCTCAGGTAGACGAGGGCGTCCTTGGCTTTGGCGATGCCGCCTGCGGGTTTGTAGCCGACCTTGAAGCCGGTGCGGGCCTCATAGTCGCGGATGGCGCGGATCATGGTGAGGGAGACGGGGAGGGTCGCGTTGACGGTTTCCTTGCCAGTGGAGGTCTTGATGAAATCGGCGCCGCCCATCATGCAGATCAGGCTGGCGCGGGCGACGTTGCGCAGGGTGCCGAGTTCGCCGGTGGCGAGGATCGCTTTGACATGGGCCTCGCCGCAGGCGGCGCGCATCTCGGCCATCTCGTCGTAGAGGGCCTGCCAGTTTTGCGTCAGGACATGGCGGCGGGAGATGACGATGTCGATCTCTTTCGCCCCGGCCTTCACGCTTTCGCCGATCTCCATGATCCGCAGTTTGTAGGGAGAGAGGCCTGCGGGGAAGCCCGTCGACACCGCAGCCACGGGGATTGACGTGCCTTCGAGGGCGCGGACGGCGGTTTCGACCATCTCGTGGTACACGCAGACCGCTCCAGTCGTCAGGCCGGTCATCCCCAGCTTTTCCAGCATCCAGGGCGCGACCTGCTGGCGGGCCTTGGCGCAAAGGCGCTGGACGCGGCCTGCGGTGTCGTCGCCGGAAAGGGTGGTCAGGTCGATGAGGCTGATGGCCTTCAAAAGCCAGGCGGCCTGGTAGTCCTTTTTCACCGAGCGACGGCCCGGCAGAGTGGCCGCACGGCGTTCGATCGCAGACGTGTTGGCCTGGACCGAAGCGACCCAGTCAAGGTCCAGCGCCATGCCGGGGTTTCGGGCGTGGGTGACTTGCGGCAGGAGGTCTTTAGTCTGGGTCAGCGTTTCCACGGGGTCCTCCGCCGATGCCGGGTGGCGGAACGATGCCACGCAAGGCTTGGTGCCGCAAGGGTGTCGGGCGTCGATTTCTGACCGAATGGTCAAGAATTGCGTGCGGTTGACCTGAGCCTGGGAAAGATGCCATCTGCGGAAAACGCCGGGTCGGGGGAGAGTGACAGACATGCATGAGTTGGATCTGACCAGCCATTGGGCGGGCATCCTGTCGCTGGTCATCTTTGTGATCGCCTATGTCATGGTGGTCTTTGAAGAAACCACCCACATGCGCAAGTCAAAGCCGGTGATGCTGGCCGCGGGCCTGATCTGGGCGCTGATCGGGATTGCCTATGCAATGGCCGGGCAGTCGGAGGTGGCCCATGAACACGCCCGCGAGATCATCGAGGAATATGGCGAGCTGTTCCTGTTCCTGATCGTGGCGATCACCTACGTCAACACGCTGGAGGAGCGCCGCGCCTTTGATGTGCTGCGGGTCAAGCTGATCCGCTTGGGGCTGGGGTATCGGCAGTTGTTCCTTCTGACCGGGGTGCTCGCGTTCTTTCTGTCGGGCATTCTGGACAACCTGACCACGGCGCTGGTGATGGGCGCGGTGGTGATGGCTTTGGGGCGGGACAACGCGAAGTTCGTGGTGATCGGCTGCGTTTCCATCGTTATCGCCGCCAACGCGGGGGGCGCGTTTTCGCCCTTTGGCGACATCACCACGCTGATGGTCTGGCAGAAGGGCAAGCTGGAGTTCTTCGAATTCTTCGTCCTGTTCCTGCCGTCGGTAGTGAACTGGGTGGTTCCAGCGGCGATCATGTTTTGGGCGGTGCCGAACGAGAAACCCGTCGCCGAGGTGCGCAATATCCGGGGCAAGCCGGGGATGATCGGGGTGGCGGTGCTGTTCGCGCTGACCATCGCGACGGCGGTGTCGTTCAAGAACTTCCTGCTTTTGCCGCCCGCCCTGGGGATGATGCTGGGCCTGGGGTATCTGCAGATCTGGTCCTATTACCTGCGCATGTCCGGCTCGCGGAAGGGCGACGAAGACATGGTGCTGGACAGCTTCAAGGAAGTGCAGCGGGTGGAATGGGATACGCTGCTGTTCTTCTTCGGGATCATCTTTGCGGTCGGTGGTCTGGGGGTTCTGGGGTATCTCTCGCTGGCGTCAGAGGCGCTTTACGTCGATCTGGGGCCGACCTATGCCAATGTGATCATCGGTGCCTTGTCGGCGGTGGTGGACAATATTCCGCTGATGTTCGCTGTGCTGACGATGGACCCGGCGATGTCGGACGGCGAGTGGCTGCTGATCACCCTGACAGCCGGGACAGGCGGGTCGATGCTGTCCATTGGCTCAGCTGCCGGGGTGGCGCTGATGGGGCAGGCGAAGGGGGTCTATACCTTCGGTGCACATCTGAAATGGGCTTGGGCGATCGCGCTGGGCTATTTGGCGGCAATCGGGGCGCACCTTGTGATCAATGCGGGGTTGTTCTGACCAGGACCGGTGCGCTGTAGCGCACCCTACGCGTCATCCAGCGTGGCCCATGGGGCGCCAGTGCCGGGATCGGGCAGGTCGGCCGCGTTGATGCTGCGCATGATGTGGGTCTTGGCCAGATACAGGGCGGACAGCGGTGCCGTGAGGAACAGGAACACGGCGACCAGCACTTCCTGCCAGGTGATGCCCTGACCGATCAGCAACAGGTCGAGCGCAGACGCGACAAGGGCGGCACCGACGCCGATGGTGGTGGCCTTGGTCGGCGCGTGCAGCCGCTGCATCGCGTCCTTGAGTTTCAACAGGCCGTAGCTGCCGACAAGGCCGAAGACGCCTCCAAGGCACAAGAGGGCGGCGATCGCGATTTCTGCCAGAAGGGTCATTCGATGATGCTCCCGCGCAGAAGGTATTTGCAGTAGGCGACGGTCGAGATGAAGCCGGTGAGGGCAAGCAGGATTGCCGCCTCGAAGTTCAGCGCCGAGCCGGATTGCACCCCGTAAAGCACGATCAGCGCGATGCAGTTCACCGTCATCGTATCGACGGCAAGGATGCGGTCGGTCACCGTGGGGGCGGTAAAGAGACGGATGAGGTTCAGGATCAGTGCGATGCCGAAGGAGAGCAGTGCGAAGTTCAAGGCGTAGGACAGGATCATTCGAATATCCTTTTCAAGCGGGCCTCATAGCGTGACTTGATCTCGTCGCGGATGGCGTCGGGGTCGGGGGCGTGCAGCGAGTGGATCAGAAGCGCCCGGCCGCAGGACGACATGTCTGCGGTCAAGGTCCCCGGGGTCATGGTGATGGTTCCCGCCAGCAGCGTGATCGCCTCGGGGCTGGTCAGGTCGATGGGGACCGTGATCCAGGCGGATTTGATCCTGGCGTTGGGCATGAAGAGGATGATCCGCGCGACCTGGAAGTTGGCGACGATCACATCCCAGAGGACAAGAAGGCCGTAGGCGGCCAGATCCAGGGGCCGCTTGATGTGGGGGCGGTCGGGCCACCAGGCGGCGGTAAGAAGCGGGATCACGGTGGCAAGGAAGGCGGCCATCACCAGGCTGCTGATCTTCCACTGGTTGACCAGCAGGAACCACACAATCACCAGGGTCAGCGACAGATAGGGATGCGGGAAGAGGCGTCTCATGGTGTGGCCCCCAGCCCGTTGGCGGCGATGTAGGCTTGCGCGTCGAACAGCCCTGCGGCGGTTGTGGTAAGCGCCTCGGTCACTGGGCCTGCGAAGACGGTCAGGGCAACAAGGGCGGCGAGAAGGGCGAAGGTCGCGGCGAAGGCCAGCGGCTCAGGCCCCGGGGCGTCGGGCGCGATGTCGGTTTCGGCGGGCTTCCAGAAGAGCTGCGATCCGGCGCGGGCGAAGCCGAGGATCATCAGGAAGGAGGAGACGAGGATTGCGGTCCAGACAAGGGGGGCCTGATCGCGGAAGGCGTCAAGGATCAGAAGCTTGCCGATGAAGCCCGACAGGGGCGGCATCCCCGCTAGCGCAATGGCTGCGGCCATGTAAAGCGCCGCGATCAGGCCGGACTGGGCGATTGGGGCGGGGTCCACTAGGCGGACATGGGCGCGGCGGCGGGCGACGAGATCGGCCACGAGGAACAGTGCGGCGGTCGCAAGGGTCGAGTGCAGGGTGTAGTAAAGTGCGGCGCTGACCGTCGCGGGCGTGAAGGCGGAAATCGCAACGAAGACTGTGCCCGTCGAGGCGATCCCGGCGAAGGCGGCAAGCCGGGGCAGGGTGGCGGCCCCAAGGACGCCGATGGCTCCGACCGCGAGGGTGACAAGGGCAGCGGGCCGCAGAAGGTCGACAAGAACTGTGCCGGTGGCGGGCAGGTCGGGCGGGAAAACCAACGTGCCGAAGCGGATCGCGGCATAGGCGCCGATCTTGGTCATCACGGCGAACATCGCGGCGACGACTCCGGGCGCATTGGCATAGGTGCCGGGCAACCAGAACTGCAGCGGCACAAGCGCCCCTTTGATCGCGAAGACGAGGATCAGCATGACGGCGGCGACGCGAAGAAGGGCGGTGTCGCCCTCGGGCAGGGCGGGCAGTTTCAACGCGAGGTCGGCCATGTTGAGCGTGCCGGTCACCCCGTAAAGAAGCGCCAGCGCGAAAAGGAACAGCGACGAGGCGACGAGGTTGAAGGCGATGTACTGAATGCCCGCGCGGGTGCGGGCGCTGCCTCCGCCATGGATCATCAGGCCGTAGGAGGCGATGAGGAGGACTTCGAAGAAGACGAAGAGGTTGAAGGCGTCGCCGGTCAGGAAAGCTCCGCCGATGCCCATCAGGAGGAACATGAGAAGCGGGTGGAAATGCGCGCCCTTCGCGTCCCAGCCGGACCCGATGGCGTAAAGCGCCGAGATCAGCGCGAGGAGGGCAAGGAGGGCGACCATGAGGGCCGACAGCCGGTCCAGCATCAGGGTGATGCCGAAGGGCGCGGGCCAGTCGCCGAGGAAATAGGCTTCGGGGCCGTTGGTGGCGGCGGACCAGATGAGCGCCAGAGCGACGGCGTTGAGGGCAAGGATGGCGGCAAGGCTTGCCATGCGTTGCAGGGCCAGATGGCCGCGCAGCAGTGTCACCATCAACGCGGCGACGATCGCGGGCAGGACGACCGGGGCGATGATCCAGTGGTTCATGCGTCGTCACCAAGGTCGATCCGGTCGTGCCCGGAAGACAGGTGCCCGCCGATGGCCATGATCATGATGACGGCGGTCATGCCGAACGAGATCACGATGGCGGTCAGGGCCAGGGCCTGCGGCAGGGGGTCTGCGTAGGTCTCGGACGAACCGATGATCGGGGCGGCGTTCTCTGCGAGGCGACCGGAGACGAAGATGAAAAGGTTGACGGCATAGCTGAGGAAGGTGAGGCCAAGGATGACAGGGAAGGTGCGCAGGCGCAGCATCAGGTAGAGGCCGACCGCGGTCAGAACGCCGATGGCGATGGCGACGAGGGCTTCCATCAGCGGCCCCCTTCCGTGTCGTAGGCGTGGGTATTGGCGCGTTCCCCGGTCCGCAGGGCCAGTCGCGACAGCGAGGCAAGCGTCAGAAGGACCGCGCCCAGGACGCAGAGGAAGACGCCAAGGTCGAAGATCGCGGCGGTGGCAAGCTCGAACTTTTCCAGCGGCCAGAGGGACACATATTCGTAGCCCGAGGTGAGGAAGGGCAGCCCGAAGAACCAGGCCCCGACCCCGGCCAGCGAGGCGACAAGGACGCCCCAGCCGATCAGCGCGTGGTGATCATAGCGCTGGCGGGCATGGGACCATTCGTAGCCCGAGGCCATGTATTGCATCAGGTAAGCAATGGCGAAGACAAGGCCCGCGACAAAGCCGCCGCCGGGCATATTGTGGCCGCGCAGGTAGATGTAGACGCCGACCAGCATTGCCATTGGCAGCAGGAGCCGGGTCGCGACGACAAGCATCATCGGGTGCCGGTCACCGGATTCGCGGTCGCGTGGGCGGGTGGCAAGCAGGCGGGTCACCTCGGGGTTCCGCAAAAGCGTCTCGGACAGGGCGAAGATCACGAGGGCGGCGATGCCAAGGACGATGATTTCGCCATAGGTGTCATAGCCGCGGAAATCGACGATGATGGTGTTGACGGCGTTGGTCCCGCCCGCCCCCGGTTTCGACTGGGCAAGGTGGAAGGCCGAGATCGGGTCGAACGCGGGTTGCCTCGTCATAATCGCATAGGCCAGCCCGCCGATGCCAAGCCCGGCGATCCCGGCGACGGCGGCGTCGCGGACGCGGCGGGGAACGGGGCTTTCGGCGGGCGTCTCCTTCGGCAGGAAATGCAGCGCAAGAAGCATGAGGAGGACGGTCACCACTTCGACCGAGATCTGGGTCAGGGCAAGGTCGGGGGCAGAGAACAGCACGAAAAGGGGCGCGATCAGCAGGCCCACGATCCCGGTCAACAGCAGCGCAGTCACGCGGTTGCGGTGGAGGAACGGCGTGGCCGCCGCCGCCACAAGCATCACCGCCCAGATGCCGGTTACCACTGGGTCGATGGGCAGGAGGGCGCGGGTTCCCGCCGCATGCGCCCCGCCAAGGAACGCCCAAAGGGCGACCCCGGCGATGGTCAGGACGGCCAGCGTCAGCGCTCGCCCGAAGTTGCCGTTGTGCAGGCCCTCGGTCACGCTGCGGGCAAGGGTGGCGAGGGGCTCGATCAGGCCGTCGAAGATGCGCTTCGCCTCGGGCCGGGGGGCGGCGTCCCAGATCGCGCGGAGGCGGGGGTAGCTGCCCAGCAGCAGCAGCCCACCGCCGATGGCCGCAAGCGACATCCAGAGCGCGGGGGTGTCGAGGCCGTGCCAGTGCTTGATCTTGACTGCGACAGGTTCACCGGTGACCGCGCCTGCTGCGACATCGACAAGCCATTCGGCGGTGAGCATCGGGAAAAGGCCGATCAGGACCACGAGGAGTGCCAGGAACGCGGGAGCGGCCCAAAGGCCGAAGCCCGGGTCATGCGGCTTGTGCGGGTAGTCGTCGCGCACCGGGCCGAGAAAGCCATGGGCGAGGAAGCGGAAGCTGTAGGCGACCGAGAACGCAGCGCCGATGGTGGCCAGAAGCCCCATCGCCCAGGGGGTCAGCCAGGTGGTGTGGGCGGCTTCTTCCAGCATCAGCTCTTTCGACAGGAACCCGTTCAAAGGCGGGATGCCGGCCATCGACAGGCTGGCGAGGGTGACGATGCCGAAGGTGATCGGCATGAGGGTCCTGAGGCCCCCCAAACGGCTCAGGTCGCGGGTGTGGGCCTCATGGTCGACGATCCCGGCGGACATGAAGAGAGCGGCCTTGAAGGTCGCGTGGTTGATAATGTGGAAGACGGCGACAGTGGCGGCGGCCTTGGTGCCGAAGCCCAGCAGCATGGTGATGAGACCAAGGTGGCTGACGGTGGAAAACGCCAGCAGCGCCTTCAGGTCGTCCTTGAAGAAGGCGATCTTGGCGGCCATGACCATGGTGACAAGGCCTGTTGTGGCCACGATCCAGAACCATTCGGGCGTGCCCGCAAGGACCGGCCACATGCGGGCCATCAGGAAGAGGCCCGCCTTCACCATCGTCGCCGAATGGAGGTAAGCCGACACGGGCGTGGGTGCGGCCATGGCATGGGGCAGCCAGAAGTGGAACGGAAACTGCGCCGATTTGGTGAAGGCCCCCAGCAGGATCAGGATCAGCGCGGGCAGATACCAGGGCGAGGCCTGGATCAGGTCCTTGTTCTGCAGGATCACGGTCAGGTCGTAGCTGCCGGTGATGTTCCCCAGGATCAGCATGCCCGCAATCATCGCAAGGCCCCCGCCCCCAGTGACCGCCAGCGCCATCCGGGCACCCTGGCGGCCCTCGGGCAGGTGCTTCCAGTAGCCGATCAGCAGGAAGGAGGAGAGCGAGGTCAGCTCCCAGAAGATCAGGAGGAGGAGGATGTTGTCGCTTAGGACGATCCCCACCATCGCGCCTTGGAACAGCAGGAGATAGCTGTAGAACTGCCCCATCGGGTCGGATTTCGCGAGGTAGAAGCGGGCGTAGAGGATGATGAGAAGGCCGATGCCAAGGATCATTCCGGCAAAGAGCAGGCCAAGCCCGTCAAGGAAGAATGTGGCGTTCAGGCCAAGTGCGGGGAGCCAGTCGATGCGGGTCTGGACCAATTCGCCCCTCAGGACGGCGGGGGCGTGAGAAAGAAGCAGGAGCAGGGCGAGAGCCGTGATCGCGCCCGTCAGGATGGCAGCGGCATTCCGTCCAGCGTGGATGGCGACCCCGGGGATCGCTGCGCCGAGGAAGGGCAGGGCCACGATCAAGGCTAGGGACATGCAGGCGGCTTCCTCGTCGTGGCAGTATGGTCCCAAAACCGTCTGACGCTGCCCGAAGCGGAAGACGGCCTCGGGCTTTCAGGTTGTCGTCTGTCTTCCGACAAAGCCATGGGCTTGTTTCGGACAGGCTTGAACCGCGGCGCGAATGGTAGGGCACAATGTGGCAACGAATCCCGCATCTTCAACCCGTGACAGGCATGATATGACAGCCGGGCCTGCGCGCGTTGTCGGCAAGGCACAGCCCGCGCCGGTGGGGCGCGGGCCGCGGCAGTCGGGCAAGGGCTGATCCGGATCAGTTGAAGAAGTCGAAGGTTTCCTTCCCGATCGTCAGCCCAAGCGGCACGCCGCCATATTCCTTGTTGGGCACCACCGCGCGGGGCATCCCGTCAAAGCGCCAGTGGACGCCAATGAAGACGCGACTGATCGCGTTTTCCCAAGTTGGGCGGGCAAAGTTGCGGAAAGTGCGCACATGCCGGGTCCGGACCGAGCTATCGGCATCGATCGACTTGCCGTTCTGTTCGTCCGAGACAAAGTCGAACGTTTGACCGGCAACGGCCGCACCGGGCGTGTCTGCATCCAGCACATTCGCCAGCGTCAGTGCCGGTTTGCCCGAGAACCGCTGCATGATCTGGAACAGCGTCGCGCCGAAGGTCGCGTGGCCCGACGGATAGGCCGGGAAGGGCGGCGTCGCGCCAGAACCGCCCAGTTCAGGCTGGTTGGTCTGGGGCAGGCCAAGGGGTTTCCAGAACGGATCGCCCAAAGCGGCAGCGTCCGTGACGGTCGCATTCGATGCGCCATCAGCCTGAGGTCCGGTGGCGTGGTTTGCTTCGCGAATGCCGATGACCGGACGCCAGAGATTGTACTGGTACTTCCAGTGCCAGGCGTCGATAGCAGCATCGGCCATGCCAGCGTTGACCATCGCCAAGAGCTTGACCGCCTGCTCCACGTCCCCGGAATGCCACTTGTCAAGCCAGGCACGCGCGATCTGGTTGTAAAGCCGGGGCGGCACGCCGATTTCGTTGGCTCCGTCATAGCCCCAGTAGTAGCCGATCATGTGTTGTTCCGCGGTACGGGTGGAACTGGCCAGCACGCCGAAGGACTTCACTTCTTCATAGTCGGCGCTGTAGTCGGGGTCGGTCAGATAGTCGGGCATGTTGTAGCCCGGAGGTGCGTCCAGCGGGACATGCGCCGACGTGCAAAAGCGCGTAACCGATCCCCAGTGCGGGCTTAGAAAGCCCTGTCCGGCGCTGTAGGGGTCTTCGCGGTGACGACCATAGGCCGTGGAGGGGCGATACCCCATTGCGGCATCCGAGCCGTCATTTGCCCGCAGGTTCATCATGGCATGGGCAATCGCATTTCCGTAACGATGGCCGTTGTCGCGCGCAACCGGATCAGAATTGCCGTCAAGGAAGATCGCCGACATGCGGTTGATGTAGGCTTGGTGGCTGGGATAGACCGACAGCAGGCAAACTGCCGCCGCCGTCCCGATGGCGCTGTCCAAGCTGATCGATGCCGGAGGGGGAGGAAGCCCGACCCCTTTCCTTTGCAGATAGGTATCGGACGGGTTGGTCGTCCCGAAATACGCGTCATGCATCGCCAGATGCGCGATGGCCAAGGCGCGGGAGGTGCGGGTGGGTCCGCCCTGATCCTGGGGCGGCGGCGATCCGTCTGAACCGATAGTGAAATCCTTGCGCACGACTTCCATGCAAACGTCATGCCAAAACTCGATCGAGTTCTTCATCAGAAATCTCCAACTGAAAAAAGCAAAAAATTGCGGTCGGAAAAATACCCGGCCAGTAAAGTAGAAAAACAATCAGGCAAGAACTGCCTGATTGTCAAGGTAATAGAAACCGTAGCCGGGGCGGGTCAGACGGGCTCGGTCACGCCTTCGGGCAGTTTCGCGCCGGTCATGAAGGCCACGGCGTCCGACATCGAATAGTCCTGCGGTTTGATCACGCAGAGCCTGCGGCCAAGCCGGTGGATGTGGATGCGGTCGGCGACCTCGAACACATGCGGCATGTTGTGGCTGATCAGGATGATCGGAATGCCGCGCGCGCGGACGTCCCGGATCAGTTCCAGCACCCGGCGGCTTTCCTTGACGCCAAGCGCGGCAGTGGGTTCGTCGAGGATCACGACCTTCGACCCGAAGGCCGCAGCCCGTGCCACCGCCACGCCTTGCCGCTGGCCGCCCGAGAGTGTCTCCACCGGCTGGGTGATGTCCTGGATCGTCATCAGGCCCAATTCGTTCAGCTTGTCGCGGGCGAATTTCTGCATCCTTGCGTGGTCCATCTTGCGAAACACGCTGCCCATGATCCCCGGCGCGCGCCATTCGCGCCCCAGGAACATGTTGTCGGAAATCGACAGCGCGGGCGACATGGCAAGGTTCTGGTAGACCGTCTCGATCCCCAGCGCGCGGGCATCGTCCGGGCTGCGGAAATTGACCGGCTTGCCGTCCAGCAGGATCTCGCCGTGGTCAGGGACAACCGCCCCCGACAAGGCCTTGATCAGCGTGGACTTGCCCGCGCCGTTGTCGCCGATCACCGCGCAGATCTCGCCCGGCATCAGTTCGAAATCGGCACCGCTCATCGCGACCACGGTGCCGTATCGCTTCATCAGGCCCTTCGCCTGAAGGATGGGTGTGACGTCACTCATTGCGAAGCCCTCCGCAGCCATTGGTCAAGCGCCACGGCGATGATGACAAGGCATCCCGCCGCGAATTTCTGCCAGTAGTCGTCGACGCCTGCCAAGGACAGGCCAGTGATGAACACACCCACGATCATCGCCCCCAGGACCGAGCCGATGATCGACCCGCGCCCGCCAAAGAGCGACGTGCCACCGATCACCACGGCGGTGATCGAGGCAAGGTTCACATCCTCGAACGCGATGGGCGAGACTGAGCCCACGCGGCCGATGGCGATCCAGGCGGCGAAACCGCAGATCACGCCCGCGACAGTGTAGACGGAAACCAGCGTCCGGTTGACGTTGATACCGGACAGAAGGGCCGCATCCGGGTCGTCGCCAATGGCATGGACATGGCGGCCCCAGGCGGTGTGGTTCAGGACATACCACAACAGGGCGGCCAGCAGCATCAGCGTGATGCCGCCATAGCTGACGCTGGCCCCGCTGATGTTGAAGCCCTTGCCGAAGAACAGAAGGCTGGGCGCGGTTGCCTCGATGTCGACGTTTCGCACCGATTCCGACTTGGAATACCAAAGCTTCAGCGATTCAAAGATCGACAGCGTGCCCAGCGTCACGATGAACGGTGGCAGGCGCATCAGCGTCACCAGAAGCCCGTTCACCGCCCCCATCAGCCCGCCAAGCGCAATGCCGATCAGGACAGCGATGATCACCGGCACGCCGGAAAAGACCGCAAGGTTCGCCATCACCAGCGATGAGACGACAAGGATCGCGCCGACCGACAGGTCGATGCCCGCAGTCAGGATGATCAGGGTCTGTGCCAAGGCGACAAAGCCGGTGACGGTGACCTGCTTCAGCACCGTCGATAGCGCGCCGACGCCAAGAAAGCGGGGCTGGATCAGGCCGAAAATCAGGATCGACAGCACCAGAACCAGCGCCGGGATCATCGTCGGGTTGCGGCGCAGGAAATTGCGCAGCTTGTGGACAAGCGTCTTGTCGTCCTTCTCGAAACTCGCGACGGCGGTATCCGCCTTGTTCAGCGTGGCCTCGAAGTCTGAGATTGTCTTGGTTGGCGCGTCGTCGCTTGCCATATGCGGTCTTCCCCCCGGATGACGCCGATGCCTGTCCCGGCATCGCTTAAGAAGAAGGGCGACTCTAAAGCCGCCCTTCCACTAATCAAGCACTCGTTAAGGGCAGATCAGCCCCAGCAGAGCTCGGTGCCCTTGGTCGAGTCGATCGACGGCACGCCGTCAACCGGCTTGTCGGTCACGAGGTTCACACCGGTGTTGAAGAACGATAGGCCTTCGGTGACGGCCGGCTTGGTGCCGTCCTTGGCGTAGGCGGCAATCGCTTCGATGCCGAGGCTGGCCATCTTCAGCGGGTACTGCTGCGAGGTGGCACCGATGACGCCCGACTTGACCGAAGCCACGCCCGGGCAGCCGCCGTCAACCGAAACGATGATCGCCTGAGCTTCTTTGCCGGCGTTCTTCAGCGCCTGATAGGCACCTTCGGCAGCCGGTTCGTTGATCGTGTAGACCACGTTGATGTCCGGGTCCTTGGCCAGAAGCGTCTCCATCGCGCGGAGGCCGCCTTCGGGGTTCGCGTCCGAGGTTTCGTGGCCGATCACGCGGGCGTCGGTTTCCGAGCCCATCACGGACAGGTCAGGCACTTCGATGCCGAAGCCGACAAGGAACCCGGTGTCGCGCTGAACGTCGACCGAGATGTTGTCCTTGTTGATGTCCAGCATCGCGATCTTGGCGGTCGCGGCGCCTTCACCCATGGTCGCGGCAGCCCATTTGCCGATCAGCAGACCCGCTTCGAAGTTGTCGGTCGCGAAGGTGATGTCCTGGGCCTCGGCATCCGCCAGCGGGGTGTCCAGCGCGATGACCAGGATGCCAGCAGCGCGGGCGTCCTTGAGGGCCGGGCCGACAGAGTCGTTCGACGGCGTGATCAGGATACCCTTGGCACCAGCGGCAACGCAGTTTTCGATCGCGGTGATCTGCGGGGCGGCGTCGCCGTCCTTTTCGCCGGCATAGGCCTGGAAGTCGAGGCCAGCAGCGGTCGCAGCGGCTTCTGCGCCTTCCTTCATCTTCACGAAGAACGGGTTGGTGTTGTTCTTGGTGATCAGGCAAGCCAGGTCAGCGGCCGAGGCCATGCCCGACATCAGCGCCAGCGCGCCAGCGCCCAGAAGCGCTTTGGTCATGATTTTCATAGGTCTTCCTCCCAAGGGTGGGGACTTGCTGTCCCCGGTTCAGAAATTCTTGCGCAAGGTCAAAGCAGCTTTGCGACGTCGGGCAGAAAAGCCGATTCCCGACCGTTCGTCAAGATAATTAAATCACTCTGATTTATTATTGACAGGTGCCGCGTCCACAGCCAGTCTGCCGGATGTCGGTTCGGGTCCAAGGCTTTGTGCCGACGGCTCCGGCACGCCCGTCAGGAGGGGGGACTGTCATGCTGATCGGAATACCGCCCCTGCTGGGGCCCGAGTTTCTGGCGACCCTGCGCGCCATGGGCCACGGGGATGAGCTTGCCATCGTGGATGGCAACTATCCCGCGCTGGACCACGCCCGCAGGCTGGTCCGCGCCGATGGTCATGGGCTTCTGGCGGTGGTTCAGGCGGTGCTGACGGTCATGCCCATTGACCAGTCGGTTCCGGTGGCACTGTTCCGGGCAAGCCTCAACAACGATCCCGCCCAGTCGGGCGAAATTCACCGCCAAATCGATGCCCTTTTCGCGCGGATGTCCCCTGGAATGACGGTCGTGCCGCTTGCAGGCGAGGTGCTTTATCCCCGCATCCGGGGGGCGCATGCCATCGTCGCCACCAGCGAGACGGCGCTTTTTGCCAATGTGATCCTCCGCAAGGGAGTGATCGGCCCGGTGGGTTGACCATGCAGGATGCTTCGCCCAACGCGCTGGAGGTCGTGCGGGGCACCAACCAGTCCGGCATGCGCGACCACAACGAACGCCTGGTGCTAAGCCTGGTCCGGCGGCATGGTGCGCTGGCCAAGTCCGACATCGCGCGGATGACGGGATTGTCGGCGCAGACGGTCAGCGTGATCATGCGGGGGCTGGAGGACGAGGGCCTTCTGGCCCGGGGCGAGCCGGTGCGGGGCAGGGTTGGCCAGCCCTCGATTCCGATGTCACTGGCGGCCGAGGGTGCGTTCTTCTTCGGGCTGAAGGTGGGGCGGCGGTCGGCGGATCTGGTGCTGACCGACTTCCGCGGGCGGCTTCGCGCGGCCCGGCGCAAGGTCTACCGGTATCCCACGCCCGATGCCGTGGTGGGCTTCGTGACCGAGGCCGCACCCGAGCTTTCGGGCGAACTGTCCCCGGCCTTGCGGGGCCGGATCATGGGGATGGGCGTGGCGATGCCGTTCCAGCTGTGGAATTGGGTGTCGGTCCTGGGCGTGCCGCAGTCCGAGATGGACGCCTGGCGGGCGCGCGATCTTGGGGCCGAGCTTGGAGCCGCCACCGGTCTGCCGGTCTACGTCCAGAACGACGCGACCTCGGCCTGCGGGGCGGAGCTGATCTTCGGGACGGGAGAGCGGCCGAAGGATTTCCTGTATTTCTACTTCGGGACCTTCATCGGCGGTGGCCTGGTAATGAACGGCCAGCTTTATCTTGGCCGGACCGGCAACGCGGCGGCGGTGGGGTCGATCCAGGTGCCCGCCCCGGCTGGCGGGACGCGGCGGCTGATCGACCTTGCCTCGATGTCGGTCCTGGCCGAGACGATGGATGCGGCGGGGGAACCGTCGGACCACCTTTGGTCCCAGCACGACCGGTGGGAAGTGTCCTCCGCCGTGCTTGAGCCATGACTTGACCAGGCAGCCGGGGCGCTGGCCCATGCCACGCTGGCGGAGGCGGCACTGCTGGAAATCGAGGCAGTGCTGATCGACGGCTGGATGCCGGTTTCGGTCCGGGCCGAGATGGTGCGGCGGACCCAAGGGGCGCTGTTGGGGCTGGACCTTGCAGGCATCGAACCTCCGGTGATCCGGGAGGGGACGGTCGGGGCGGATGCCCGCGCGCTGGGGGCCGCAGCGATTCCGCTGTCGCAGCGGTATCTCATCGACCAGAACGCAGCGGTTCGCGAAGGGTAGCAGGCGCGCACGGCCTGAAATCGGGAACGAGTTTTCTACGAAAACTCGGAGTGCATGCCCGTTTCTTCGCAGAAGAATCGTCAAGCCGGCCACCTCCTGTGACGGTGACGCTCGGCGAATGACCTGATAGCTTTTCGATATTGGCTGTGGGATGTGGACGGTGATCTGCACACCTCCGTCGGCCCAGAAATGCGAGGACCCAATGCGCTCAGTTCTGCTTTTCGGTGACAGCAACACCCACGGAACCGTTCCGATGCCCGATCTGGACGGGGCGGGGCGGTTCGGGCGCGATGAGCGCTGGCCGGGGCGGTTGCGCAAGCTGCTCCCCGACTGGGAGGTGATCGAAGAGGGTCATCCCGGGCGCACGACAGTGCATGACGACCCGGTCGAAGGCGCGCATCGGAACGGGCTGACGGTGCTTCCCGCGCTGCTGGAAAGCCACAAGCCCATCGATGTGGTGGTGGTGAAGCTGGGGACCAATGACCTGAAGGAACGGTTTTCGGTCAATGCCACCGACATTGCCCATTCGCTTGAGCGGCTGGCGCGGGTGATCCTGGGCTCGGGCGCGGGGCCGGGGAACGGCGCGCCGGGGGTGTTGTTGGTCTGCCCGCCGCCGATCATCGAGGTCGGCTGCCTTGCGGGCATGTTCGCGGGCGGGGCGGCGAAGTCGCTGGGGCTTGCTGACGAAGTGCGGAAGGCTGCGGCACGGGCGGGGGTCGCGTTTATGGATGCGGGGACGGTCGTCAAGGTCTCGCCCATCGACGGCATCCACTATGACGCCAAGGCGAACCCGGCGCTGGCCGAGGCCATAGCTGGCGCGATCTGGGCGCAATTCCCCGGCTGAGCGTCGCATTTTCGCTGGAACCGGGGGCGGCGCGGGCGCAAGCTTTGGCGCAGGAGGTGCCCGATGTCCCAGCACGACCCTGCAATCGCCGAGCTGCGCGCCAATGTCGGTGTCCCGTTCGAACGGGCGCGGGCGATGCCGAAGTCGGTCTACACCTCTCCTGCCTTTGCCGAGGCCGAACGGCGTCACATCTTCGCGCAGGAATGGCTGTGCGCGGGCCGCGCGGATGCCCTGGCGAACCCCGGCGACTACCTGACGATGGAGATCGCCGGCGAGCCGGTCATCATCCTGCGCGACCGGGAAGGGGTCTTGCGCGGCATGTCGAACGTCTGCCGCCACCGGATGAGCACTTTGCTGGAAGGCCGGGGGAATGTGCGGTCCATCGTCTGCCCCTATCACGCCTGGACCTACAACCTCGACGGCTCCTTGCGCGGCGCCCCGGCGATGGCGCGCAATGAGGCGTTCTGCAAGGAGGACGTGAAGCTGCCCGCCATCCGGGTCGAGGACTGGCAGGGCTGGATCATGGTGACGCTGTCGCCCGACGCGCCGCCGGTGGCGGAACGGCTGGCGGGGGTGGATCGGTTGGTGGGCCACCTGCCGATGGCGGGGTATCGCGAGGTTTTCCGCGAGGAGTTCCGCTGGGACACCAACTGGAAGGTCCTGGCCGAGAATTTCATGGAAAGCTACCACCTGCCGGTGTGCCATGCCGGGACCATCGGCGGGGCGAGTGATCTGAACCAGATGGAATGCCCCGAAGGCGAAGCGGCATTCAACTACCACTGGATCATCAAGAACGACCTCGTGCCGCTGGCCTTGGCGCATCCGTCGAATACGGTGCTGCAGGGCGATGACCGGCGGATCACCTGGTTGCTGGCGATCTACCCGGCGCTGCTCATCACCCTGACGCCGGGGTATTTCTGGTATCTGTCGCTGACGCCGGACGGGCCGGGGTCGGTCCGGGTGCTGTTCGGCGGCGGGATGAGTGCGGAGTGGATGGCCGACCCGGATGCGCCCGCGCATCTGGCTGCCGTCAAGGCGCTGCTGGACGACGTGAACGTCGAGGACAAGGGCTGCGTGGAGCGGGTGTGGAAGGGCCTCTGCGCGGGGATGTCCGCACCCGGCGCGCTAAGCCATCTGGAACGCCCGAACTACGATTTCGCACGCTATATCGCAGGACGGATGCCGGGGGGTTGACCTCGCGCCGCGGGGCGTCAGGTTGAGCGGCATGACGCAGCACGCCCTGATCGTGGCCCATGGCCAACCGTCCGCCC
>JBGSVS010000241.1:0-3257 GCA_041752895.1 Tabrizicola sp. | reverse complement strand
AGGGACCCCGGCGGGGCATGACCTGGCACTGGCATTGGCGCTGCTGGCGGCGGTGCTACACGCGCTGTTCGGGGCGCTGCAGAAGGGGCGGCATGATCCTTGGCTTTCGCGCGCGGCGATCGACATCAGCTACGGGGTGATCGCGGTGCCCTTCGCGCTGTTCGTCGTCCCCTGGCCCGAGCCGCATATGTGGCCGATCTTCGCGGGGGCCTTCGTGATCCATGCGGTCTACAAGGTGCTGCAGGCAATGACCTACTCTCGTGGCGCGTTCACCGTGGTTTACCCCGTGGTGCGGGGGACGGGGCCGTTCTTCACGGTGATCGGCGCAGGAATTGTCTTTGGCGAGACCTTCGCGCCGGGGCAATGGGCGGGTGTGGCGCTGCTGGTTGGCGGCATCCTTGGGCTGGCGGTCTGGAACCTGCGGACGGTGACGGTGGACCGCGCGACGATGGTGCCGGCGCTGGGACTGGCGGTGGCGACGGGGGCGATGGTGGCCTGCTACACCACCTATGACGCCTATGGCATCCGGGCGACGGCGGACCCTTTCACGTTCCTCGCCTGGTTCTTCATGCTGGACGGGATCTTCATCCCCGTTGTGACGCACCGGCGCTGGCGGCAGCTTTTGGCCAGTGAAGTGGTGCCGCTTCTGAAACGGGGTGTATTGGGCGCCTTCGTCGCCTATTTCAGTTTCGGCTCGATCATGCTGGCCACGCGGCTGGACAAGGTGGGCGAGGCGGCGGTGCTGCGCGAGACGTCGACGGTCTTTGCCGCCTTGATCGGCTGGCTGGTTCTGGGCGAGAAGGTGGGGCCGGTTCGGGCCGGGCTGATGGCAGTGATCGCGGCCGGAGCGGTCGTGATGGAATGGGCGGGATAGGCAATGGCGAGACGCAAGATCAACCCGATTCTCAAGCAGGTGCTGGAGCTGGGACCGACCCTGGTCTTCTTTCTAGTCTACATGCGGATAAAGGATGAGACATACACGCTGGGCGGGACCGACTATTCTGGCTTCATTGTGGCAGCACTTGTTCTGGTTCCGTTGCTTCTGGTTGCAATGCTCATCCTGTGGTTGTTGACGGGCACTTTGAGCCGGATGCAGATCTTCGTCGCGGTGATGGTGATCTTCTTCGGCGGGCTGACCGCCTGGTTCAATGACGAGCGGTTCTTCAAGATGAAGACGACCATCGTCTATGGCGCCTTCGCGGTGCTTCTGACGGCGGGCCTTATGCGCGGGACGTCCCTGCTGCAATGGGTGATGGCCGAGGCTTTGCCCATGAAACCAGAGGGTTGGATGATCCTGACCCGCAGGCTTGCGCTGATGTTTGCGGCCCTTGCGGTGGCAAACGAGGTGATCTGGCGCACGCAGACGACCGAGCTTTGGGTCAAGCTTGAGACCTTCGCGATGCCTGCAGCGCTGTTTCTGTTCCTGATGGGGAACTTCATGGCGCTACAGAAATACATGATCGAAGAGCCGAAGGACGAAACCTGAGGACCGGCTCAGGATTGCCGCGCAAGGACCCGGGTTCTGCCCCAGACCTGCCTTGAACCGTGGCTAAACCTCAAGGTGAGCTTAAGGGAGTTCACCGATGCACCGCACACCGTTTGATCTGGTCCGCCTGTTCCTGAGCCTGTTTCAGGATCTGCCCCCCCTGTCGCGGTCGCTTTACCTGCCCGGCGCGGTGCTTCTGGTGGGATATCCGGTCCTTTCGGTGATCTACGGGCCGGATCAATCGGGCCAGGCTTTCGCGACGGCGTTCCTTGCTGCGCTGGCCGTGCGGATCGCGATGGGTTTCGAGGGCATGGTGCGGCGGATGCTGACGCGCTATTCGGTCACGCAGACCGTGGCCTTTGCGCTGGCCTTCGCGGTCATGCCACTTCTGGTTCTGGCCTTCGCCAACGACCCGCTGTGGTGCCAGCGCATGCAGAGCCTGTTCTACGTGGTGATCGGCGGCATCTTCCTGCAGGACGTGCTGCACGGCCGGACCGCCACTGCCGCCAGCTTCTGGCCGGATGCCGACATGCGTGAGCATCTGCCGAACCTGAGCCGGATGATGGTCATCTACAACTTCGCCTTCCTTCTGATGAACGAAACCATGATCCGCGCTGTCGAGCCGTCGCATTGGCTGCTGTTCTGGGCCGTGCTGCCGATCATCGGCCATGCGGTGCTGCGGGCGATGGTGCTGACCGTCATCAACCTGGACGACAATGGCCATAAGGCCTGACCGATTTTACCCCCAAGACCTTCCCCACAAATGTCTTTCAAAAGGGCGCCCTCGTGGCGCCCTTTCTTTTTGGCGCCCCTCCTGTTTTGGCGCCGTGCCCTATGGGCCCAAGACGCAAGCCGCTTGCTTGACGTCGATGCAGCGTTTCAAGGCGGTCAGAACGCCCGCGGGCGCATTCGAGAGGGGGAGGAAGCCAAGCTCGGACAGTTTGCGGGCATAGGTCCGTGAGAGGCCGGGATCAAGCACCAGGGCCGCATCGTAATTGGCATAGACCGCGTCCATCCGGCCAAGGGCTGCATCGATCCGGGCCAGCGTGTCGTAGTAGGTGGCCTCCATCCGTGCGCCATCGGGGTTCTGGCGCAGGGGCTGGCTTGCCGTATCCGCCTCGGCCGCCTTGCCGCCCGCCAGAAGGGCGCGGGCCTGAACGTTCAGGGCGGCGAAGTTCTGCGGATAGCGCCGGAGAAGGTTGTCCGCTTCCGCCGCGACAGTGGTGGCGTCGGCATATTCGCCAAGTGCAAGCAGGCGTCGCGCGAGGATGTCTTCCTCGATCGCGGGGTTGCTTTCGGTCACGACGCCGGGGCGAAGCGCCTCATCCGCGACGGCGACCAGATCTTCATGCCGACCAAGGGTTGCGAGGGCCGCAAGCTTGTTGCGGTAGGCGTTCTGATAACCGGGGACGAGGGAAATGGCGGTGTCGAAATAGCCAAGCGCCGCTTCCGCCTGGCCAAGGTCGATCAGGCAGCGGCCCTTGATTTCGTGGGCATAGGCATATTGCGGGTCAAGCCGAAGCGCGTTGTCGGCATCGTCGGCACAGCGCTGGCCTTCGCGGAACTGCCACCAGGTTTCGGCGCGGTTGGCCCAGGCCGAGATGTAATCCTCGGCCGCGAGGGCTGCGGAGTAATGCGCCAGCGCCCCGGCGGTGTCGCCTTGGTCGTAGCGGACATTGCCAAGCTCGACCCAGATCCAGGCGCTGGCCGCGCTGAACCCCAGGGCTTGCTGCAGGGTATCACCGGCCTCGTCCAGCCGCCCGAGCATCCG
>JBGSVS010000240.1:0-3454 GCA_041752895.1 Tabrizicola sp. | reverse complement strand
CCGCCCATCGCAAGCCCGGTCCAGACCAGCCGCCGCCGCGTCAGATGCGGCAGATCGGCCGCCAGCCCCTCGGGCCCGTGATCGTCGTGATCGGTCATGTGCGATGCTCCGTTGCCTGTTGCCGACTTATACGCAGCGAGTATGGCATTCCGTCGCGCCCTGCGGCCCCGCCCGACCTAAGTCCGCTATTCATGGTTAAGGTTTCGTAAGCGTCCACAAGCAAGTCATTGGATTCGCAGCATACGTCCGGCCTGCCCAGCGTGGACATCGCGGAAGCCTTTTCACGGAATGGCTGGAGCGGGCGGCGGGAATCGAACCCGCGTCTTTAGCTTGGAAGGCTAAGGTCTTACCATTACACAACGCCCGCGCTGCCGTTGTTAGGTATGCGGAGCCGAACGGCTCGTCAAGGCAGGACCATCATGACTGCCGCGACGAAGGCCTGCCGCAGGTGCCACAAGCGGCAGATATGGGCGGAAAGCGGACGGTCAAGTGTCGCAGTAGAACAGACCTTATTGTGCAGACTGAAGCCGAATGACTTTGGGCCGCTGAGGCATGGCTGACAAAGCTGTGCGTCAAGCGAAGCGAAGTTCCGGATAGAAGTCCGAACGGCGACAGGATATCGCTGATCGATCGAGACCGGAAAGGACATTGCCTGTGAAACCCGAGTTCGATGCCCTCGCCCGTCGCTCGCTGCTTTTGGCGTCCACCCCCGAAGAGGTGGCACGGACTGTGCTTGACAGTGCGCGGATCCGGAGTTTTTCGCGGGCCGAGACGATTTTTTTGCAGGGAGAGCGGGCGACCGCGATCTATATCGTCGCCGAGGGTTGGGTGAAGCTGTACCGGATCGCGCCTTCGGGGGCCGAGGCGGTGGTGGGGGTCTTCACCAAGGGGTCGTCCTTTGGCGAGGCGGTGGCCTTCCGGCACGACACCTACCCGGTTGCGGCCGAGGCGGTGACGGACTGCACGTTGATCCGGATCGAGGCGGATGCCTTCCTGCGGCAGATCCGGGAGAACCCGGAGGTGGCGATCTCGATCCTGTCGGCGACCTTTGTCCACTTGCATGGCCTCGTGGCGCAGGTCGAGGCCTTGAAGGCCCAGACCGGGGCGCAGCGGGTGGCGGAGTTCCTTCTGGAGCTTTCGCCGTGCAAGGAGGGGGCCTGCGAGGTCACCTTGCCCTATGACAAGGTCCTGATTGCGGGGCGGTTGGGGATGAAACCGTAGAGCCTGAGCCGGGCTTTTGCACGGCTGAAAGAGCAGGGGGTGACGATCCGGCAGAACACGGCCCAGTTCGAGGATGTGGCGGTGCTGCGGGATTATGTGGAGGAGGATCCGGCCCTGGCTGGTCCAAAGGGGGTTGAGTGTCCACGGTGGACATTTTCTGTAATGCATTGATTTAAATTGCTAGATGAATTTCCGTTTACCTGGCCTTAACCTGTCAGACCGCCAGGGCCAGGCCCGCGAACGTGAGGATCAGAAGCGTGAGGCCAAGGTCGAAGCCACGCAGCCAGCCGGGCGCGATCCGAAGTCCGAGATAGTCCCTCAGGATCACATGGGCCTTCAGGCCTGACAGCATCAGGATCGGCAAGGTCAGGGCCGCTCCGGCAAGCCCGGAGGCCGCAAGAGCGGTGGACGCAGCAGAGAGGGCGAGGAGCGAGGCCAAGGCTTTGGTCGCGCGGGTCATAGCAGATAGACCACGGGGAAAAGGAGGACCCAGACGAGGTCCACCATGTGCCAGAAGGCGGCCCCGGCCTCGACCGCCTTTGGCGTGGCCAGCCAGCCGACGAGGGCGAGGAGGATCATGCCTGCAAGGACATGGGCGGCGTGAAAGCCGGTCAAAAGGAAGCTGAAGGTGTAGAAGGCATGGGTTTCGGTGCCGATGCCTTGCCTGAAGAGGTTGGCGTATTCAGTGCCTTTCAGGATCAGGAACACCGCGCCGAAGGCGATGGCGGCGGCGAGGAGGAGGCGCAGGCGTAGGGTCTTGCCCGCCTCGGCGGCCTGGAGGCCGAGCGCGGCGAGCCAGCCGGAGGTGACGAGGATCCGGGCGCTGCAGGTCACCGGCGACCCCTGGGCCGAGGATCCGGCCTGCTACCTGACCAATGCCGAGATCGGGGTGGACGAGGCCGACCGCGTTGACGTCTCGCCATTCCGGGGAAAGAGCCATGATCCTGCGCATCGCTTCGCCTGACGTTTCGGTGGCCCCCCCTCCCCAGCCCTCCCTCACGCGGGGGGAGGGAGGCCCTTTGCTGACCACCCGTTCGCGCCTTCGCCAACCCGCGCCTCCCCTCCCCCTTGTGGGTAGGGGATGGGGGTGGGGGGCTCTGGTCCTGTCGCTTTTGTCCGCACCCGCCTTCGCCGAGCCCGACGGCGCGGTGATCTATGCCGACCTATGTGCGCGTCCTGCCATGCCGAGACCCGGCTGGGCGGCAAGGGCCCGGCGCTGATCCCGGAAAGCCTGGGGCGGCTGAAGGGTGACAAACTGGCCGCTGTCATCACCGAGGGTCGGGCGATGACGCAGATGCCCGGTTTCAAGGACACACTTTCACCCCAAGAGATCGCGGCGGTTGCAGCGTTTGTCGCGACGCCGCTGGAGGCTCCGGTCTGGGGTGAGGCGGAGATTGGCCTGCTGCCGGAAGCTAGGAACCAAGGTCTGCCGCTCTCCAAGACGCGAAGATCAGACCATGTCGAACGCCGGAACCATGACGCGTCTTTCAAGTTCGGCCTTGTTTTTAAGGCCTCGAGGGGCAAGCGCACAGCGTCGGAAGCGGCCGCCGCTGACGTGATCCATCCGACGATGATCCACCAGATGCCAGAACCGAACACCCAGCCCCCGGATCAACCGGCCCCGGGCCAGCCCGAAGCGCCGTCCGGATGCGCCTAGACCCCGACCTCGATCCCCAGTCCCCGCTCTCGCGCCCGGGCCACGGCCACCGAGGCGACCGCAAGATCCTGCAGCCCGACACCCGTTCCGTCATAAAGCGTGATCTCGTCTGCAGTCGCCCGGCCCCGGTGCCTGCCGATCAGCACGTCGCCCAAGGGCACGATCCCGCTTGCATCCAGAAGCCCTGTGCTCACCGCATGTTGCGCCTCGCCGATGGTCACCGACTGCGCAACCTCGTCGGTGAAGACCGACGCCCCGGCGACCAGCGCGGGCTCTACCTCCTGCTTGCCCACCGTGTCGGTCCCCATGCACGAGAGATGCGTTCCGGGCGCGACATGCCGGGCCAGCAGGCTTGCCGCCGGAGAGGAGGTAATGGTCACGATCACTTCGGCTTCGCGTATCCGGGGCAGGTCCACCGCTTCGAACGGCAGGCCAAGCTCGGCCGCGACCGCGCCAAGCTTTGGCAGCATCTCGGGGTGCAGGTTCCAGGCAACCACCTTTTCGAAGGCCCGCACCCGCGCCGCCGCCCGCAACTGGAACCCGGCCTGATGCCCGGCCCCGATCATGCCCAGCACC
>JBGSVS010000239.1:0-4812 GCA_041752895.1 Tabrizicola sp. | reverse complement strand
GCGAGGCCACCCAGCGCGAAGTGGCCGAGGCCGAGGCCGCCGAGGCTCCTGCCGAAGACACCGGCGGCGGCCTGTTCGGCGGCCTCTTCGGCAGCGACGAGGACACCGGCGCCAAGACCGAAACCGCGCGTGACGGTGCAGCCAAAGCCGGCTGCGAAACCGGCGAGAACGGCGTCAAGCGCTGCACGGTCGAAACCGGCAAGCCAGCGGAAGAATAATCAGAACCTCAGCCCCGAAAACCGCGACGGGTTCTGCGGCACGCCCGGCAACACGCACAGCATCTCGTAAAGGTAATTCGCCGCGATCAGCGCGGTGTTGCCGGTCGGATCATAGGGCGGTGACACCTCCACCAGATCGCAGCCGACGAGGTTAAGACCTGCACAACCGCGGATGATCTCCAGCCCCTGCCAGGTCGACAACCCACCCGGCTCCACGGTCCCGGTGCCAGGCGCAAAGGCCGGATCCAGGCTGTCGATGTCATAGGTGAGGTAAACCGGCGCATCGCCGATCCGGTCCCGCACGATCTGCATCAGCGGCGTCAGCGATTTGTGCCAGCACTCCTCGGCCTGCACCACCGTCCAGCCCTTGTCGCGGCCCCAGTTGAAATCATCCGCCGCATAGCCCGTGGCGCGCAGCCCGATCTGAAACACCTTGTCGTTGATCAGACAGCCATCCTCCCACGCCCGGCGGAAGGGGCAGCCATGCGCGACCTTTTCGCCGAACATGGTGTCGTTGATGTCGGCATGCGCATCGATATGGATCAGCGCCACTGGTCCGTGCCGTTCCTTGATCGCGCGCAGGATTGGCCAGGTCAGCGTATGGTCGCCCCCCAGCGTCAGCGGGATCACCCCTTCGGCCAACACCCCCCGGTAATGCGCCGTGATGATGTCGACCGTCTTCTTCAGATCGAAGGTGTTGATCGCCACATCGCCCAGGTCCGCGACCTCCAGATGCTCAAAAGGTGCGGCCCCCGTCGCCATGTTGTAGGGCCGGATCATCCGGCTTTCATCCCGGATCTGCCGAGGGCCAAGCCGCGTGCCGGGCCGGTTGCTGGTCCCGTGGTCCATCGGAATGCCGATGAACCCAACATCCAGCCCCTTGGCTGATGTCGCCACCGGCAGCCGCATCATCGTCGCGGGCCCGCCGAAACGCGGCATGTCGTTACCGCCGAGCGGCTGGTTGAAACGGGTCATGGCAGGGCCTTCCTGTTGGGTGGGCAAACCTAGCGACAGAACCCTCGCCACCACAAGAACCCCTCCTCTTGCGCCGTCGGCTTCTCGTCGTTAGGGCGATCCAGCGAGGAGCGACGAAGTCGACGACGAGCGGCCCCTCAGCGCGCCAGAACCCGGTCCAGCACCGCTCCGATGGCCGACCCCTCGGCAATCTGCGGCAGGCTGGGCGTCAGCTTGCCCGCAGCCTCTTTCCCGGCGACATCCTCTGCCGCCACCGCAAACGCCTTGCGCGGATCGCGGTCCGCCCGCAGCGCCTTGTGAAAGAAGGATTCGCCGAACTCTGTCCACTCGGCCCGGTCGCGGCAACCAAAGGACGTCCGGTCCCCCCGCGCGGCCGTGATCACCAGTCGGTCCGGGCCTTCGATGTCGTCGATGAACGACCCCGAGAAACAGGCCGACACGACGATCACCGCCGGGCCGATCCCGCTTGCGTCCAGCATCACCTTGAACTCGGCCGCCGTCAGGTCCGTGGTCCCCGCCTCATGGAAATCCAGCGAGAACACATCCTTTTTCCCGTGCGAGGTCAGGAACAGGAAGGCCAGGTCCTCCGGCCCTTGCCGCGCCCCGATCTCCTGTAGTGCCCGGGCCAGGTTCGCCCGGTTCGCCATCGGATAGCGCATCGGGTGATCGTGGCTGTTGGCCAGCTTCAGCGTCCGCGCGCCCGACCCATACTGCGCATGCAGGATCGCCGACACGCTTTCGACCTCGGTAAGGAAGACCGACTGATCCTCGGTTCCGCCCAAGGCCAGCGCGAAGACATCCGTCTGGCCCGGCACCTGCGGCGCAAGAGCCGAAACCTGCTCGCCCATCAGCCGACCTTGGGCTGCATACAGCGCCTCGACATCGACCGGAGTGTATGTGTCGGCCCATGCGTTGGGGAAGACATAGAGCTCATCCACGCTGAACCAGCGCAGCGCGATGTCCTTCGTGCCAAGGAACACCACCGCCATCACCAGCCCCGCCCGCAGCCACTGCCGCAGCGGCGCGCGCAGCAGCCAGACCAGCAGAGCGATCTGCACCAGATGCGACACGGCGCGGATTGTCTCCACCTGCGCTTGCGTCTCGTAAAGCTGCGGTGCGGCGCGATACAGCGTCCAGAGCGCAAGGTTCAGCACCGCGACCAGCAGGAACAGCAGCGTCACCATTCGCGCCAGCAGGTCCAGTCGTCCAACCAGCGCCAGCCCGACGACCAGCCCCGTCACCACCACCGCGCTTTGCGCGACAGCGACCTGCACGCCCCACAGCGAAATTTCGCCCCCCGGGCCGAAAGCACCCACCTGCGCCGCGATCTCCGCCAGCCAGGCCAAAAGGATTGCCGCCAACGCCACCAGCGTGGTGCGAGGAGACGTTACCGGCGGATGAATAAACGATTCTGTCGATTCCATGCGGCCTTTTGAAATCCAAAAAACCGGCAAGACTGCGGCAAAGCGGTGAAATGCCCGCTTCGTCCCGGCCCGGGCCTGCGACCATTCAGTCCAACAACGACAGCATGTCGTTTTCTGACGCCAAAGGTCGGGTGGACTTGCCCGCATTCCCCCCGCTCTGGCAGATAGGGGCAAACCTATTGCGGGAGTCCGTTCCATGAAAACCCACGTCAAAGCCCTCGTCGTCGGTGGCGGAGCGGTCGGCACCGGCATCGCCTATCATCTGGCGAAGGCGGGCTGGGACACAATGCTTGTGGAACGTGACGAGCTGACCGCAGGGTCGACTTGGCACGCGGCAGGCCTTCTGCCGCTCTTCAACATGAGCTACGCGACGACCCACATCCACAAGTACTCGGTCGATTTCTACAAGGGGCTAGAGGCCGAGACGGGTCTGAACCCCGGTTTCTACGTCGTTGGCAACCTTCGGATGGCGCAACACGCGCAGCGGATGGACGAATACATGCTCTACTCCTCGGTGGCCGAAACCGCCGGGGTCTACCACGAGTTCCTGAAACCCAATGAGATCAAGGACCGCTGGCCGCTGGTCCGAACCGAAGACCTGATCGGCGCGCTCTACCACCCGCAGGACGGATACATCAACCCGGCGGACGTCACACAGGCGATGGCCAAAGGGGCCCGCCAACTGGGCGCGACCATCGAACGCAAAATCCAGGTCGACGGCTACCGCTGGACCGGGTCGGAATGGATCGTCTCCTGCACAAGGCTTGAGGAAAAGGGCGGCAACCTCGTCGCCTCGGACGACAAGTTCGACATCACGGCGGAGCATGTCGTCACCGCCACCGGCAACCACGCTCAGCGCACCGCGAAGCTCCTCGGCATCAAGACCCCCGCTGTCGTGGTCGAGCACCAGTATATCGTGACCGAGCCCGACCCCGCCCTAGTCGAATGGCGCAAGACGAACCCGCAGCATCCGGTCCTGCGCGATGCCGACGCCAAATGGTACGTCCGCGAAGAACGCGGCGGCTGGATCCTTGGCCCCTACGAAAAGGGTGCCCCCGCCCGCTTCCAGTATGGCGTGCCGGACAGCTTCCGCGCCGACCTCTTCCCCCTCGACCTCGAACGGATCGAGCAGGAATACATGTCCTTCATCCACCGGATTCCGTCCTCGGAAACCGTGGGCCTCAAGGACGACTACAACGGCCCGATCTGCTATACCCCCGACGGCAACCCCCTTGTCGGCCCCGCGCCCGGCCTGCGCAACATGTGGCTGGCCGAGGGCTTCTCCTTCGGCATTACCGCCGCAGGCGGCACAGGCCACTACCTCGCCCAGCTGATGACGCAAGGCGAGGCCGAGATCGACATGGCCTCCCTCGACCCCAAGCGCTTCGGCGGCTGGATGACCACGGAATACGCCTCCCGCAAGAACGAAGAGTGCTACGATCACGTCTTCATCCTGCACCACCCGGACGAAGAACGCGAAGCGTGCCGCCCCCTCCGCACCGCCCCCGCCTATGACCGCCAGAAAGACCTCGGCGCGCAGATGGGCCAGGTGAACGGCTGGGAACGCCCGACCTACTACGGCCCGAAGGACGCCCCCGCCGACTTCGACCACAACAGCCGGTCATTCCGTCGCGGCGCGTGGTGGCCTTATGCCAAGGCCGAAGCCGAAGCCGTCCGCAACACCGTCGGCATCATTGATGCCAGCGCCTTCACCAAACATCTGGTCCGTGGCCCCGGTGCCACCGCTTTCCTCGACCACTTCACCTGCAACAAACTGCCGAACGTGGGCCGGATCAACCTGACCTACGCCCTGACCGACCACGGCACGACGCGGACCGAATACACCATCGTCCGGCTGAAACAGGACGAATACTACCTGATCTCGGCGGGCGCCTGGACGGCCTATGATTACGACTTCCTGCAAAAGGCCGCCGACGACTGGATGGCCGAGGGCAAGGGCGCGATCGACATCCACGACATCACCACCCAATGGGGTGTCTTCGCCCTCGCCGGCCCCAACGCCCGCGCGCTTTTGAAGGACCTGGTTAAAGACCGCGACCCGGAAACCGTTCTGTCCAACAAGCGCTTTCCCTGGCTGTCGTATCGCGACATCGAGCTTGGCATGTGTCCGGTCCGCGCCATTCGCGTGGCCTACACGGGTGAGCTTGGCTGGGAACTGCATTATCCCATCGAAT
>JBGSVS010000238.1:0-2101 GCA_041752895.1 Tabrizicola sp. | reverse complement strand
TGCCCGAGGGCGAGACCTTCAGCGAAACCGAGTTGCGCCGGGCCGAGACGCGGCTGCGGCGGACGGGCATTTTCGCGTCGGTCGCGCTGACCGAGGATGAGCAGGTCACCGCACCCGACCTTCTGGGCGTCACGGCGGCGGTCGTGGAGCAAAAGCCCCGGCGCTATGCCCTAGGGGTCGAGGTCGCAAGCCTGGACGGCGTGTCGCTGTCGGCGTCATGGCTGCACCGCAACCTCTTGGGCGGGGGTGAGCGGCTGGGGGTGAAGGGCGATGTGACCAACATTGGATCGGGCGAAAGCGGGGTGGACTACGGGCTGGAGGTCACGCTGGACCGCACGGCGACGCTGACCCCCGACACGACAGCCGGGCTGGTCCTGGCCTTTTCGCATGAGGACGAGGTCGATTATTCGCTGGATGCCTTCAGCTTTGGCCTGCGGTTCAGCCATGTGTTCTCGGAACAGCTGACCGCGCGGGTCGGCCTGACCTACGACGTGCAGGACGGGCGCGATCCGGGCGGGCGGTTCAGTTTCCGGAACCTCTCGCTGCCCATTGGTGCCACCTGGGATCGCCGCGATGTGGCGAACAACCCGACCAAGGGCTTCTATCTGGATGCGACAGCGAAGCCGTTCCTGGGGTTCGGGACCACCGGATCTGGCCTGCGGACGACGCTGGATGCGCGCGGTTTCCGCAGTCTGGGCGAACCGGGTCGGCTGGTTCTTGCGGCACGGGTGCAGGCGGGGGCGGTGTTCGGCTCGACCCTGTTGGAAACGCCACGGGACGACCTCTTCCTGTCGGGCGGGGGCGGCACGGTGCGGGGCCAACCCTACCGGTCGCTTGGGATCGCTGTGACCCGGGGCTTCGGGCCAGAGTTCCTGATCGGCGGGCGCTATTTCCTGGCCGGATCGCTGGAGCTGCGCGCCAAGGTCAGCGACCGGATCGGCGTGGTGGGATTTGCCGACTGGGGCAGCATTGGCCTTGATGGCTTTGGCGGGGGACTGGCCGATTCGCATGCCGGGGCGGGATTTGGTGTGCGCTATGACACGGGCCTTGGGCCAATCCGCCTGGACATCGCCGCCCCGATCAGCGGCACGACCGGGGACGGGGTGCAGTTCTACGTCGGCATCGGGCAGGCCTTCTGATGCGGCGCGTGCTTCTGATAGCGGCTTGCATCTTGCCCGGCCTGGCTTGGGCGCAGGACGACGACCGCGACTACCTGACAGCTTTTCTTGAGGACACCCTGTCGGACGCCGGGCGCAAGGTCACGGTCACGGGCTTTGCTGGTGCCCTGTCGTCACAGGCCACCATTGAGCAGCTCACCATCGCTGATGACGAAGGCATCTGGATCACCCTGAACGGCGTGAGGCTGGACTGGAGCCGGTCGGCGCTGTTCTCGGGCCAGGTGGAGGTAAGCGAGCTTTCGGCCGAGGAGATCATCCTTGCCCGTCCCCCCGTCGCGGCGGATAACGGCGCGCCTTCGCCCGAGGCTTCGGGTTTCAGTCTTCCGGAACTGCCGGTGTCGATCAACATCGACCGCGTCGCTGCCGAGCGGATCGAGCTTGGCCCCGAAGTGTTGGGCGAGGCGGTCACCGGGACACTGGAGGCCTCGTTGCAGTTGGCCGCGGGCGAGGGGCAGGCGATCCTGGATCTGATCCGCACGGGCGACGGGCCGGAGGGAGTGATACGGCTGGATGCCTCATACGCCAACGCGACGCGCGAGCTTGGCTTGTCGCTGGTGGCCGAAGAAGGCGCGGGCGGGCTGGTGGTCGGGCTGCTGGACATCCCCAGGGAGCCCTCGGCCCGGCTGGAGGTCACGGGTCAGGGGCCGATCGATGACTTCGGTGCCGATCTTTCGCTTGCCACGGATGGCGAGGATCGGTTGGCGGGGCGCGTGACTGTTGCGGCTGAGGATGGCGGGTATCGGCTGGGCACGGACATCGCGGGGAACCTCGCGCCGGTGCTGGCCCCGGACATGGTCGACTTCTTCGGGACCGAGGTCGCGCTGAAGCTGAACGCCTGGCGCAGCGGGGCGGGGCGGGTTGTGGTGGACCGCTTTGATCTTACGGCGCGGGCGCTGGCGGTTGGCGGCAGCGCCGAGATCGCG
>JBGSVS010000237.1:0-5059 GCA_041752895.1 Tabrizicola sp. | reverse complement strand
GGCGGCCAAGGCCGATGGCGAGGTGTCGGAGGCCGAGCGGGCAGCGATTGACCAGCAGCTGGACGCTCTCGGCCTTGGCGCCGACGCCAACGACCTGATCCGGGCGGAACTTGACGCACCGCTGGACGTGGGCCGGATCGCGGCGCTGGCAGGGTCAGAAGCCGAGGCGGTGCAGCTTTACACGGCAACGCTTCTGGTGGTGGACGAGGCGAACCCGGCGGAGAAGGGCTATCTGGCGATGCTGGCAGCGCGGATGAACCTGGATCAGGCGCTGGTCGACACTCTGCATGCCGAGGCCGCGCGTCTGTAGCGCGGTACGATTTTTCGGCGAAAAATCAGGGCCTTATCCTTTGGCTATCACCCAGTCGAGCGCGCGGGTCGGCAAGATGCGCCGCGCGAAGCCCATCAGGTAGGTGGGCGTCGTCACGTAGTAGCGCGGCTTCGGACGGCGATGTTCTAGCGCGTGGATCAGCTTGGCGGTGACCGCCTCGGGGCCAAGTTCGAACGCGTCTTTCTTGACCTTCTTGTCGTAAAGCCGTCCGCGCAGCGAGACGTATTGCTCGCGCCGGGCGGAGGCTTCCCAGTCCACCCATTTCTCGAAATGCGGCACGGCGTTTTCGCGGATCTTCGTCGCGATGGGCCCCGGTTCGATCAGGATCACCTCGATCCCGGTGCCCTTCATCTCGATCCGCAGGACATCGGTCAGCCCTTCCATCGCGAACTTGGTTGCGACATAAGCCCCGCGCCAGGTGATACCGACAAGACCAAGGACCGAGGAGCAGTTGATGATCCGGCCGTGTCCTTGCGCCCGCATGGCGGGGATCAGGCGACGGGTGAGGTCGTGGTAGCCGAAGAGGTTGACCTCGAAAATCTCGCGCAGGGCGCCACGCGGCAGGTCCTCGACAGCACCGGGGCAGGCGAAAGCGCCGTTGTTGTAGAGGGCGTCAAGCGTGCCGCCGGTGCGGCGCAGGGTTTCCGCGACGGCGTCGGCGATGCTGGCTTCATCGGCATAGTCGAGGCGAAAGCTTTCCAACCCCTCGGCCCGCAACCCTTCGCAGTCCACCTCTTGCCGGCAGGTCGCGAAGACGCGCCAGCCGCGGGCGTGCAGGGTTCGGGCCGCGTCGAGGCCGATGCCGGAGGAACTTCCGGTGATCAGGACGGAACGTGGGGTCATCTGGCAGGCCTCCGAGGGCGGTGCCCTCAGGGGGCCTCGGGGCTCAGGTAGCGCATTGCGACGAAGCCTTCCACCCCGTCGCCCTGAATGACGATCCGCGCCCAGGTGTCATCGACGGCCTGCACCATAAGGGCGGCTTCGCCGGACCCGAGCCGACCCAGGACTTCGGCGTTGGTCGAAGGTTCGGCGCGGACGTTCACCGAGTTGGCCACGACGTACCAGATCGTGCCCGTCCCACCATCGGCAACCTCGGGCCGCGGGGCGGCGGGCACGGTTTCGTTGCCGACCGAGGCAAGCGAGAAGACCGGCTCTTCCACTTCGGTCACCAGCGCGCGCACGGGTTCCACGTAAGGTTCCGGCGCGGCGGGTTCGGGGGTGACGCTTGCGACAACGGGGTCGGCGACCGGGGCGGCGGCAGCGGGTCTGGCGGTCGGGGCTTCGACTTCCGCGGTGATGACGGTCACCGGTGCGGGATCCGACGAATCAACCGCAACACTGTCTGCCGGAGCCTTGCTTGCCGCGGCCTGTGCGAGGCCGGGGCGCAGCTGTCCGCGATCTTCCCCCGCAATCATCAGGGCGGCGAACAGGCCGATGCACAAAATGAACGTCAGGCGCAGCATGGGGGATTCCGTCTTTTGGTTGCCAGTCTCATAGCACAGGCGAATGCGGCAAGTGTATGAAAAATGCATATCCGCTTGGTTGTTTTCCGGACCCGACAAAGCCATCTGGACCGGCGCGCCGGATTTCCCTACACAACATGCATGATTTCTGATGACGACGAGCCCAAGATCGAGGGGCCGGATGGCCTGACTGTTTCCGAACCGCTGTCCCGCGCCATCGGTGAGCGGTATCTGACCTATGCGCTGTCGACAATCATGCACCGGGCGCTGCCGGATGCGCGCGACGGGCTGAAACCGGTGCATCGACGCATTCTCTGGGCGATGCGGCGGCTGCGGCTGACGCCGACAGGGGGGTTCCTGAAATCAGCCAAGATCTCGGGCGACACGATGGGGGATTTCCACCCGCACGGCGACCAGGCGATCTACGACGCGATGGCGCGTTTGGCGCAGGACTTCAACATGCGCTACCCGCTGGTCGACGGGCAGGGCAACTTTGGCAACATCGACGGCGATAACCCGGCTGCTTCGCGGTATACTGAAGCGCGCGTGACCGCCGCCGCCGAGGCGCTGATGGAAGGCATCGACGAGACCGCCGTCGACTTCCGCCCGAACTACGATGGCCGACTTGAGGAACCGGTGGTGCTGCCGGCCGCGTTCCCGAACCTGCTGGCGAACGGTTCTTCAGGCATCGCGGTGGGGATGGCGACGAACATCCCGCCGCACAATCTGGATGAGCTGATCGATGGCTGCCAGGCGCTGCTGGGTGATCCTGATCTGGCCGACGAAGCCTTGGTCCAGCTGATCCCCGGCCCGGATTTCCCCACGGGCGGGGTGATCGTGGAGCCGCGCGACAGTATTCTTGAGGCTTATCGCACGGGTCGGGGCGCCTTCCGCACCCGCGCCAAGTGGGAGGTCGAGGATCTGGGCCGTGGAACCTGGCAGATTGTCGTGACCGAGATCCCGTTTCAGGTGCAGAAGTCGAAGCTGATCGAGAAGCTGGCCGAGCTTATCCAGATCAAGAAGGTCCCGCTTCTGGCAGACGTGCGGGATGAGTCCGCCGAGGATATCCGACTGGTCCTGGAACCCCGCGCCCGCAACGTCGACCCGGATGTGCTGATGGGCAGCCTGTTCAAGAACTCGGACCTTGAGGTGCGGTTTTCGTTGAACATGAACGTGCTGATCGACGGCAAGGTGCCCAAGGTCTGCAGTCTGAAAGAGGTGCTGCGCGCCTTCCTTGACCACCGCCGCGACGTGCTGCGGCGGCGTTCGGTCCACCGGATCGAGAAGATCGACGCAAGGCTGGAGGTGCTGGAAGGGCTGCTGATTGCCTTTCTGAACCTCGACCGGGTGATTGACATTATCAGGTACGACAACGACCCCAAGGCCGCGCTGATGGCCGAGGATTGGGCTAAATCGCACATCCGGGCGATGACGGAAAAGGACTACCAACCCCCGATCCCGGGGCAGGGGACCCTGACCGACAACCAGGCTGAGGCCATCCTGAACATGCGCCTGCGGTCCTTGCGGCGGCTGGAAGAGATCGAGCTGAATGCCGAGCGTGACGCGCTGACCAAGGAACGCGCCGATCTGGCTGACCTTCTGGACAGCGACCGTCGCCAGTGGAAACGGATCGGCAAAGAGCTGGACGAGGTCCGGAAGATGTATGGCAAGGGCACCGATCTGGGCGCGCGCCGGACGCAGTTTGCCGATGCCACGGAAATCGAGGAGATCCCCTACGAGGCGATGATCGACCGTGAGCCGATCACTGTCATCTGTTCGAAGATGGGCTGGATCCGGGCGATGAAGGGCCATGTCGATCTGGCTGTCGAGCAGAAGTTCAAGGACGGCGACGGTCCGCGCTTTGCCTTCCATGCCGAGACGACGGACAAGATCCTGCTCGTGGCCGAGAATGGGCGGTTCTACACGCTGCTTGGCGCGAACCTGCCCGGCGGGCGCGGGATGGGCGAGCCGGTGCGGCTGATGGTTGACCTGCCGAATGATACCGGGATCACCGATCTCCTGATTTACCGGCCGAGACAGAAATACCTGCTGGCCTCCAGCGCGGGCGACGGGTTCATCGTCCCCTCCGAGGAACTGGTGGCGCAGACCAAGGCCGGGAAGGCCGTGCTGACCACCCGCGACGGGGTGAAGACGGCGGTCTGCATTGCTGTGGCCGGGGACACGGTCGCCGTGGTGGGCGACAACCGGAAAATGCTGGTTTTCCCGCTGTCGGAGCTTCCGGAAATGGCCAAGGGCAAGGGCGTGCGGTTGCAGAAGTACAAGGACGGCGGGTTGTCGGATGCGGTGACCTTCGTGAAGGCCGAGGGTCTGTCCTGGAAGGACCCTGCCGGTCGGACCCGGACGGAGACCGATCTGCTGGAATGGACCGGGGCGCGGGCGAGTGCGGGCAAGATGGCCCCGCGCGGTTTCCCGCGGGACAACAGGTTCACCTGAGAACGGTCACTCGCCGATCAGCTTGCAGGTCAGCTTGTGGGTCGAACCGGCAAGCTGAGACAGGGGGCCGCCCAGCACGTCGCAAGCCAGCAGGTTATTCTCATCCGTCCATCGTGCGGAAAAGACATTCAGGTTCAGGACCGGCTCGATCACCTGATCCAGCGGCGCGGCGGAAAGATTGGCGCCCAGCACCAGCGTTGCCGGTCCAGGGTAGATCGTCAGCTCTTCCCATTGCAGATAGACCATCCCCGTCTCGGGATCGGTCATCGTGGCCCCTTCGGCGGGCTCTCCGATCCAGTTGCTTCCAAGGATGACAGCTTCGCCACGCGACTGAAGCTCGGCCAGGGCCTTGTCCGAAAAGGCCAGCTCGACGGACACGGTCTCGGCCAGGGCCGCAGTCCCGGCCAAGAGCGTCAGACCGATAAGACAGACACAGACACGCATGCGACCCTCCGGGTTCATCCATGCCGATAAGCGCATGCCCGCAGGGCGGGGGTCAAGCCCGCTCCACCTTCAGCCAGACCCCTCCCTCCGGCCGCAAGGTCAGGATCATCACCGGCTTCGGCTCCTTTCCCGGAATGGGGGTAAAGCGGAACCGGGCGAGGAGAGTTGCCAGAACGATCACCGCCTCTTGCAGGGCGAACGACGCGCCGATGCAGATGCGCGGGCCGTCGCCGAAGGGGAGATACTGGAAGCGGTCCACCGCCTTCGGATCGGCAAAGCGGTCGGGGCGGAAGGCGTCGGGGTCGTCCCACAGTAGCTGGTGGCGGTGCAGCGCGTAGATCGGCAGGATTACCGTGTCGCCCGGCCT
>JBGSVS010000236.1:0-4124 GCA_041752895.1 Tabrizicola sp. | reverse complement strand
CCTCGGCCAAGGTGTCGGGCAAGATCCTGCTTGAGGGCGAGGACATCTACGACCCGCGCGTCGACCCGGTGCAACTGCGCGCCAAGGTTGGCATGGTTTTCCAGAAGCCGAACCCGTTCCCGAAGTCGATCTATGACAACGTGGCCTACGGGCCGCGCATCCACGGGCTGACCCGCAACAAGGCGGAACTGGACGGCATCGTCGAGGCAAGCTTGCGCAAGGCCGCGCTTTGGAACGAGGTCAAGGACCGGCTTGACGCTTCGGGCACGGGCCTCTCCGGCGGCCAGCAACAGCGCCTGTGCATCGCGCGGGCGGTGGCGACGGGGCCGGAAGTGCTGCTGATGGACGAACCCTGCTCGGCCCTGGACCCGATCGCGACGGCCCAGGTCGAGGAACTGATCGACGAGCTGCGCAGCCAGTTTTCCGTGGTGATCGTGACCCACTCGATGCAGCAGGCCGCCCGCGTCAGCCAGAAGACCGCGTTCTTCCACCTCGGCAACCTGGTGGAATACGGCGACACGCCGCAGATCTTCACCAACCCGAAGGACCCCAGGACCGAATCCTACATCACTGGCCGCATCGGGTAAGGAGTACGCCATGAATACCGCACATATCCTGACCGCCTTTGACCGCGACCTTGAGGCCGCGCAGGCCTTGGTCATGCGGATGGGAGGGATGGTCGAATCCGCCCTTCTGGACGCGGCCGAGGCGCTGGACACCCGGGACGACGACCTCGCCGCGCGGGTTCGCGCCGGGGATGCTGCGATCGACGCGCTGGAAGACCAGATCAACACGCGCTGCGCGCAGCTTCTGGCCCTGCGGGGACCGACAGCGGGCGACCTGCGGACGGTGCTCACGGTGATGAAGATCGCCGCAGCGCTGGAGCGCGCAGGGGACTATGCCAAGAACATGGCCAAGCGGACCGCAGTGCTGTCGCAGATGACGCCGGTGGCGGGGGCCTCGGGGTCGATCCGCAGGCTTGCCAAGGCCGTGGTGCAGATGCTGACCGATGCGCTGGACGCCTACATCCGCCGCGACCTGAAACTGGCCGAGGATGTGCGGAATCGCGACCGGGACGTCGACCAGATGTACAACTCGATCTTCCGCGAACTTCTGACCCACATGATGGAGGACCCGCGCAACATCGGGCCCTGCATGCACCTGCATTTCATCGCCAAGAACATCGAACGGGTCGGCGATCATGCGACCTCGGTGGCCGAGCAGGTGATCTACCTTGTGACCGGCAGCCTGCCCGAGGACGAGCGGCCAAAGGTCGACAGCACCGGAACGGGGGCCTGAGATGGCGCGGAGCGGACAGCCGAGAGTGCTTCTGGTCGAGGACGAGCCCGCACAGCGGACAGTGCTGGCCTACAACCTAGAAGCCGAGGGCTTTGCGGTGACGCAGGCCGATAACGGCGAAGACGCGATGGTGCTGGTCGACGAGGAAGACCCCGACATCATCATCCTGGACTGGATGATGCCGAAGGTTTCGGGCATCGAGGTCTGCCGGCGGTTGAAGATGCGACCCGAGACGCGGGGCATTCCGATCATCATGCTGTCGGCACGGGCCGAGGAAGTGGACCGGATCCGGGGGCTGGAAACCGGGGCCGACGACTACGTGGTGAAGCCCTATTCGGTGCTGGAGCTGATGGCACGCGCCCGGGCGCAGCTGCGCCGGGTGCGGCCTTCGACTGCCGGGGTGGTGCTGGAGCACGAGGATATCCGGCTTGATCCGGAAAGCCACCGGGTCTACCGGGGCGAGAAGGTGCTGAAGCTGGGGCCGACCGAGTTCAAGCTTCTGGTCACGCTGATGGAGCGGCCCGGTCGGGTGTTTTCCCGCGAGCAGCTTCTGGACCTCGTCTGGGGGCGGGACATCTATGTCGACACCCGGACGGTGGACGTGCATGTCGGTCGTCTGCGGAAAAGCCTGATGAGCCATGGTGGCGGCGATCCGGTGCGAACGGTGCGCGGCGCGGGGTATGCCTTGGGCTAAGTGTCCACGGTGGACACTTCCGGAAAATCGATTTTTTCAGATGATTGCGCGTGGGCGTTAGGGATTTGTCAAGGTTTCGGTGGGGTTTCGAGTTTTCGCCGAAAACTCGTGACTTTACGAATTTTCGGCGAAAATTCGCGGCTCAGACGGTTGGCAGCACCTTGTCGAGTGTGGTGAGGACCTGATCGACGTTTGCGGCGCTGAACGGCAGCGGCGGGCGGATCTTCAGGCTGTCGCCCCGAGGGCCGGTTGAGCTGATCAGGATATGATGGTCGCGCAGCGCGTTCACGAGCCGCGCAGTGCGGGCCGGGTCGGGCTTGCCATCGGTCTGGATGGTCTGGCCGATAAACAGGCCGGCCCCACGGGTTTCGCCAAGCATGTCATGGCGTTGTGCAAGGCTTCTCAGACCCTGGATGAAGATATCGCCGACCGTCGCGGCATTCTGCTGCAGGCCTTCGTCGTGGATGACGTCCAATACGGCAAGGCCCACGGCGGCGGCGACGGCGTTGCCGCCGAAGGTGTTGAAGTAGCGCGCCTTAGCGCCGAATTCGGCGATGGTTTCGGGCCGGAGTGCAAGGCCTGCGAGCGGGTAGCCGTTGCCCATCGGCTTGCCCATCGAGACCATGTCGGGGACGAGGCCGTGCCGCTCGAATCCCCAGAACTGGCTGCCGGTGCGGCCGAAACCGGGCTGGACCTCGTCGGCGAGAAAGAGGCCGCCCGTTGCCCGGATCGCAGCCGCTGCGGGGGCGAGGAAACCTGCGGGGTCGGGATAGACGCCGTCCGAGGAAAAGATCGTGTCGACGATCAGGAGGGCGGGACGGATGCCTTGCGCCGCCATCCGGGTGCATGCGTCGCTGACGGCTTGCGCGAAGCCCTCGGCGACCCCGTTCGGGTAGTTCTGCACCGAGGGCGCGGGGATTGGGAACACTGTCGGACCGGGGGCGACGGCGGGGCCGATCGACATCGACATCTCCGCGGTGGCGAGGGTCACGCCATGGTAGGCGTTGTCGGTCACGATGACCCCGGTCCCGCCGGTGGCAGCACGGGCGATGCGCAGCGCGAGGTCGTTTGACTCGCTCCCCGTGCAGGTGAACATGACGTGCGACAGCTCGGGCGGGAAGACGGCCAGAAGGCGCGTCGCATAGGCGAGGATGCCGTCGTGCAGATAGCGCGTATGGGTGGCAAGCGTGGCCGCTTGTCTGGTGAGGGCTTCGACCACGCGGGGGTGGCAGTGGCCGACCGAGGCCACGTTGTTGTAGCAATCAAGATAGGCGGTGCCGTCCGGGGCATAAAGGTGGACGCCTGCCCCCCGCACAAGGTGAACAGGGGTTTCGTAGAAGAGCCGGTAGGCGGGGCCGAGGGCTGTGGCACGACGTTCGGCGAGGGCCTCGTCTTGGGGCGACAGGTGCCCGGCGCCGGGGGTGTAGGCGTTCAGCATCGTGGTCTGGCGCGTCATGGCTTGGGCCTTTCGCAGGCTTGAAGGAGCGTGGCGGCAAGCGCCTTGGGGTCGGACAGGGCGTCGAGGCCCGCACGCGACGTGGGGGCGTTCCGCAGGATGTAGGCGGCGTTCTCCGGGTAGCGCGCGGCGCGCCAGGCAGAGATGGTCAGGGTCGTGGCGAGGCGCGCGGTGATGAGGTCGGGAAGAAGTGTGATTTCCTGCGGGGTCAATGGGTTGGCCTGGTGGTAGGCCCCGGTCAGGGGGACAAGAAGGGCTGTCGGTCTGGCGGGGTCGATCAGATAGGAGGCGGCGACGGCAAGGTCGCAGATGCGGTGGGACAGGGTCATGTCGCCGAAGTCGAGGATGCCGGTCAGCCGGTCGGGTTGGCTGGCGTCGGCAAGAAGGTTGTGCGGGTTGAAATCGCCGTGGATGACCTGGCGCGGAAGCATGCCAAGGGCCGGGGCGGTGTGGGCGGCAAAATGGGCGAGGAAGGCGGTGATGCGGGGCCCAAGGTCGTTGGGGAGGGCCGGCAGGAGGGGCGCGAGGTCGAGGGTGTTGCGGATGTCCCAGAGCAGGTGATGGTCGGCGGCCAGGTGGTGGAACCCGGCCAGGGTGGCATCAAGCTGGCCGAGGGCGGTGCCGATCGAGGCTGCCAGCGCGGGCGTCCGGGGAAGGTGGGCCAGTGGCGTGCCG
>JBGSVS010000235.1:0-5828 GCA_041752895.1 Tabrizicola sp. | reverse complement strand
GCGGCTCATCCGGAAGCGGCACGCGTTCGACGTCGTAGCCCGCGTCGCGCAGCATTTCGACCATCCCAAGCTCACCCGGAAGATGGCTTGCGCCGACCGCAAGGACCGCGCCCCCGCCGTCGATAAGCGGGCGTGCGGCGGCGACGAAGAAGCCGTTGCGTTCGACAAGGATGTAGTCGAGGGACAGACGCTCGATCCGGGCGGCCTGGTCCGGCGGGAAGACCCGTTTCAGAAGGTCCGAGGACCAGAGATCCAGCTCTCCGAGCCTGCCTTGCAGGTAAAGCGCATAACCCGTTGACCGGATGGCCGGATCGGCCGCGTCGGGGCCAAGTGTGGCCCCGAAAAGCTGGATCAGCGCGCGCGCGTTTGCGGCCCTGGAGGGGTCAGTCAGTTGCAGGACAAGGTCCTGGGGTTGCTGGAGGCCCGTCACCTTTGCCCCGGCAAGATAGGCCTCTTGCGCGATGTAATTGTCCTGACCCAGCAAGACCTGTGACAGGTAGTCGCCGCAGGGGTCGGCGAGGAGAAGCAGAAGAAGTCCGGCATCGGTCATCTGCGGCAGGTAGGTCACATCCCAGTCGATATCCGTCATGCGATCCTGGATCCAGCCCCGGACCTTGGGGTCGATATCGTCGCGGGGATCGGCGGTGGCGGGCCAGGGATTCCAGAGGGTTGCCGGGTCGAAGGCGCTTAGGAGCGCCGCGCGGCTTTCGGGGAGCGGATCAAACTCCAGCGCCACGACCCGGGCATCGGCCAGAACGGAGCGGAATGTGTCGGGCAGGTCCAGCAGCAGCGGATGCGGCGTGTGATAGGTGCCCCAGAGATGCGATACCGCACCGCCGGGTGCCGTGATGCGCCAGAGGCGGCCGACAGGGTTCGGGACCCCCTCAAGCGCCTGCTGGTAGTTGTCCTGCAGGGCCGGAGGATAGGCCAGGGGGTCGATCCGCGCCACATCGACAGTGCAGGCTTCGCGGGTGAACCAGTCCTGCGCAGCAGCAGGGCTGGCGATGGAAAGGGCAAGGACAGCCAGTCCGGCAAAAGTCCGCAGTCCAGGGCGCAAACGCATTCCTTCACCATCACCAACGGCAACTCCCCCCGCGGTTTCGGCCGCGGGGGTCATCCGAGACGCGCCTTAGAGACCCGCGGCGACAGCTTCCCAGTTCGCCAGCTTTTCCAGGAAGTTGGAAAGGTAAGCCGGGCGCTTGTTGCGGAAGTCGATGTAGTAGCTGTGCTCCCACACGTCGCAGCCAAGAAGGGCAGTCTGGCCGAAGCAGAGCGGGTTCACGCCGTTTTCCGTCTTGGTGATCTTGAGGCTGCCATCCTTGTCCTTCACCAGCCAAGCCCAGCCCGAGCCGAACTGGCCGGCACCGGCGGCGGCGAAGTCGTCCTTGAACTGCTGGACCGAGCCGAAGCTGTCGGTCAGTGCCTTTTCCAAGGCACCCGGCATCTTCTTGCCCTCGCCCGGGGCCATCCAGGTCCAGAACATGTTGTGGTTCCAGTGCTGGGAGGCGTTGTTGAAGATGCCGTTCTGGGCAACCGCACCGGCCTGGTAGGTGCCCTTGACGATCTCTTCGACCGACTTGTTCTCCCATTCGGTCCCGGCGATCAGCTTGTTGCCGTTGTCGACATAGGCCTTGTGGTGCAGGTCGTGGTGATACTCCAACGTCTCTTTCGACATGCCAAGGGACGCCAGCGCATCGTGGGCATAGGGCAGATCGGGAAGGGTGAAGGCCATTTTCGTGCTCCTGTGGGATATTTCGGCTTGGAAGGAATAAGGGCGCTTCGGTGCCGAAGGTCAAGGCTTCACGCGTGACGTTTCACCCCGGTTCCTAGCCTTCCAGCCGCTTGCACTTGCCCTGCACCGTGAAGGTGTTGGAAAAGCCCTGCGGACGACCGGTCAGGCTGGCCGAAAGGCTGCGCTTCTGGATCGAGATGCGATACTGCATCTTGATGTAGTCGTTCATGGTCGACTGCAGCATCAGCGGCCAGGACACGGACACCTTGACGTTGTTTTCTTCCGCGACCTTGACGTCGATGGGGCCACCGTTGACCGACTGGATGTGGCTGTCAGCCACGGCGAAGGTATCGCCACTGTCATGCCGTGCCATCATCACCATTTCGGGCAGATAGCCGAGGTTGTTGCCGACCGGGGGGAAGCGGCATTCGAAAACCTCACGCGCTGCGGCCGGAAGCGTGAAAAGCATGAGGGCAAGTGCGGCGAAAGCCGGGGCGCGGAAACTGGAGGTCACGGAAGATACCTTTGCACGTGGGGTGAGATCCGCGCGAGATTTCCCGGCGCGCGCCGGGCCGTCAAGCATTCCGAAGCGCAAATTTGTCTAAAATTCGCTTCCAGGTTGTGCCGAATGGGTCAGAAGGCCCATCATGTAGGCGGCGACGGACCGGAAGCAGACAAGGGTGAAGCCGTCACCTTCCGCCCACATCGCGGCGGCAACCTGGGCTGCGCGGGTGCGGCGAAGCTCACCCGGTTCGAAGCGGTCAAAGTCGACGGGCGACAGCTTGCGCAGGACGTCCGCCGCCTTGTCGCCCTCGACGCGGAAGACCGCGCGGGCGTCCGAGACGTCGACGGCAAGGAAATGTTCCCCTGCAAGTGCTTTGGCAAGTTTGGCCAGCGCCTCCGCGACCTGCGGATAGGGGACCACCAGAAGGTATTCGTCCGGGCTCATCCAACCACAGGCGCGGTCGCCGTTGATCTCGATCCGGCGCTGCGCTGGGATCTTGGTGCCCGTTACCGCCTTGATCGCCTTGTCCAGCGATTTCCGACCCTTGGCGCGCAAAGTTATCATCCCGAGCGGGCCAATTTCGCGGATGGTGGCGAAGCCCTGGAAGTTGGCGCCGTTCAGGGCGCTGACCGGATCAGACATTCTGCTTCTCTCCATCCTTGTCGAAGAAGACCGTATCGCGGACCCGCGCCTTTACGGTCCCGCCGGCGATGGTGTTGAACTCGACCACCTCGTCCATGCGGGTGGGTCCGTGCTTCAAAAGCCCCATCGCGATGCCGCGTTTCAGGGTCGGCGAGTAGTAGGTCGAGGTGACGCGGCCCTGCGTGTTGCGCTGGCCGTTGGCGTTCATGCCGTCGGCGATGATGTAGGCGCCGTCGGGGATGACGGAACCGTCAAGCGTCTCGAATCCCACGAGTTTCCAGCGGTCGGGGCTGGAAAGGAAGCTGCGCTCCTGGCCGCGTTTGCCAAGGAAGTCGGTCTTCTTCTTCGAGATCGCCCAGTCGAGGCCAAGGTCCTGCGGGATCACCGTGCCGTCGGTTTCATCCCCGATCATGATGAAGCCCTTTTCGGCCCGCATGATGTGCAGGCATTCGGTGCCGTAGGGCATCGCGCCCAGGGCCTTGCCAGCCTGCGTGCAAGCCCCCCAGAAGGCCGCACCCTGGCTGGCGGGAACGGCGACTTCGTAGGAAAGTTCGCCCGAGAAGCTGATCCGGTAGACCCGGACCGGGAAGCCCCCAAGGGTGCCGTCCGCCCATTGCATGAAGGGCAGCGTTTCTTTGGATACGTCCATGCCACCAAGGACTTGCAGCAGTTTCCTCGCGTTCGGGCCGACGACAGCGACTTGCGCGTATTGTTCGGTCACGTTGGCGGTGTAGACCTGCCAGTCCCACCATTCGCATTGCAGCCAGTCTTCCATCCAGGCGTGGATGCGGTCGGCCCCGCCCGAGGTGGTGTGGCAGAGCCAGGTATCCTCGTCGATGCGGGCGACGACGCCGTCATCGGACAGGAACCCCTGTTCGTTGCACATCAGGCCATAGCGGCATTTGCCGATGGGTAGCGTCGACATGACGCCGGTGTAGAGCATGTCGAGGAAACGGCCCGCGTCGGGGCCCTTGACGATGATCTTGCCAAGGGTGGAGGCGTCGAGGAGGCCGAGGTTGGTCCGCGTGTTCAGCACCTCACGGTGGACAGCCTGCTCGTGGGTTTCTCCGGCCCGAGGGAAGCAGTAGGGGCGGCGCCAGAGGCCGACGGGTTCGAAGTAGGCCCCGGCCTTTTCGTGCTGGGCGTGCATGGGGGTCATGCGGAGGGGCTGGAAGATCTCGCCCCGCGATTCGCCGGCCAGTGCGCCGATGGTGACGGGTGTGTAGGGCGGGCGGAAGGTGGTGGTGCCGACCTGCGGGATCTCTTGACCCAAACTCTCAGCAAGGACGGCGAGTCCGTTGATGTTGCTAAGCTTTCCCTGATCTGTCGCCATGCCAAGCGTGGTGTAGCGCTTGGTGTGTTCGACCGAGACGTAGCCTTCACGGGATGCCAACTGGACGTCAGAGACTTTGACATCGTTCTGGTAGTCGAGCCACATCTTTGACCGCAGCTGGATCGGCGCGCCTTGCGGCATGACCCAGACGGGCGGGATAGCGATGGGGGTGCCGGAAAGGTTGAGATCGCCATTCGCCGCGCCGACAACTTCGACCATCGCGCTGCCGTCGTGGTTCAGCGGCGGGCGGGACGGATCGGGGATGAAGGCGGACAGGGTTTCGTCCCAGGTCAGCTTGCCGCCGCAGTGGCTCCACAGGTGGACGACGGGGGACCAGCCGCCGGACATGGCGACGGCCTCGCAGGCGATTTCCTCCTGGACCGCGCCTTCCCCGGCCTGGGAGCAGATTGTGACGCCGGTGACGCGCTTGGTGCCTTTAACTTTGGCGATAGCCTTGCTGGTGAGGACGCGGATGCCAGCTGCGCGGGCAGCGTCAGGCAGCGGGCCGTCAGCGACCTCACGGGCATCGAGGATCGCGGGGACGTCGAGGCCTGCGGCCTTCAGCGCCAAGGCGGTCTGGTAGGCCGAATCGTTGTTGGTGACGACCACGGTGCGGTCGCCGGGCGAGACGGCGAAGTTGACGACATAGTCGCGGACGGCCGAGGCGAGCATTACGCCGGGGATGTCGTTTCCGGCGAAGGAAAGCGGGCGTTCGATGGCCCCGGTCGCGGTGACGATCTTGCCCGCCCGGATGCGCCAGAGGCGGTGTTTGGGGCGGCCATCGCCGGGGGTGTGGTCGGCAACGCGTTCGTCGGCCAGGACATAGCCGTGGTCATAGACGCCGAAGCCGCAGGTGCGGGTGCGGATCGTGACGTTGTCGCGGGCGGCAAGGTCGGATTCCATCGCGGAAATCCAGGTGTCGACCGGTTTGCCGTCAACCTTTGTGTCGTCCACCGGGGCGCGGCCACCAAGGACCGGGGTCTGCTCCAGCAGGATCACGCGCTGGCCCTTGTCGGCGGCGGCCTTCGCGGCCTTCAGACCCGCAACCCCTGCCCCGATGACCAGCACGTCGCAGAAGGCATAGGCCTGCTCATAGCGGTCGGCGTCGCCTGTGGTCGGTGCCTTCCCCAGACCGGCGGCGCGGCGGATGAAGGGTTCGAACAGATGCTTCCACGCCGGGCGCGGGTGGATGAAGGTCTTGTAGTAAAAGCCCGCAGGCATCAGCCGAGCCGCGTAGTTGTTCACCACGCCCACGTCGAAGTCGAGCGAGGGCCAGTGGTTCTGGCTGGTGGATTCGAGGCCGTCGAAGAGCTCGGTCGTGGTGGTGCGCTGGTTGGGTTCCAGCCGCGCGCCGGAGCCGAGGTTGACCAACGCGTTCGGCTCCTCCGGTCCCGAGGCGACGATGCCGCGCGGGCGGTGATACTTGAAGCTGCGGCCGACCAGCACCTGGTCATTGGCCAGAAGGCCAGCCGCCAGCGTATCGCCCTGGTAGCCGCGAAAACGCTTGCCGTTGAAGGTAAACTCGACGGGCGCTGCGCGGTTGATCAACCGGCCGCCCTTGGCGAGACGTGTGCTCATGGCTTGGTTCCTGCGGCTTGGTCGGAGCCCCCCCACCC
>JBGSVS010000234.1:0-3691 GCA_041752895.1 Tabrizicola sp. | reverse complement strand
CGTCCCGACCTTCGCCGGAACCCACGCCGCCAACGCCGCCGTCGTGGGCGCGGCAACCGACGCCATCACCGCCTTTTTCAACTCGGACCAGACCCCGGAAGAGGCCGCAACCGCCCTTGCCGACGCCATCGCGGCGGCCCGGTAAGGCAACCGGCCCCATCCCGCACTCCCCGGGATGGGGCCACCCAACGACAAAAGGACCTGACATGGGCTTTCTCGACATCCTCAACGTCACCAAATCCTATGGGCCGGTCCAGGTCCTGCACCGCATCGACATCGCGGTCGAAGAGGGCGAGTTTCTGGTCCTCGTCGGCCCCTCTGGCTGCGGCAAGTCCACGCTTCTGAACATGATCGCGGGGCTGGAAGGGATCACCGGTGGCGAGATCGCGATCAAGGGCCGCGTGGTGAACGGGGTGCATCCGTCCAGACGCAACATCGCGATGGTGTTCCAAAGCTACGCGCTTTACCCCAACATGACCGCGGGCCAGAACATGACCTTCGGGCTGGAGATGCACGGCGTCCCCAAACCCGAGCGTGACCGCGCCCTGGCCGATGTCGCCAAGCTCCTCCAGATCGAGACCCTCCTCGACCGCAAGCCCGGCCAGCTCACCGGGGGTCCGCGCCAGCGCGTCGCGATGGCGCGCGCCTTGGTGCGGAACCCAGATGTCTTCCTTTTCGACGAACCGCTCTCCAACCTCGACGCCAAGCTGCGGGTCGACATGCGGACCGAGATCAAGAAGCTTCACCAGAAGCTCAAGACCACCATCGTCTACGTCACCCATGATCAGATCGAGGCGCTGACCCTTTCCACCCGCATCGCCGTGATGAACAAGGGCCACGTCCAGCAGCTTGGCACGCCCAAGGAGATCTATGACACGCCCGCAAACCTGTTCGTCGCGACCTTCATGGGCAGCCCTGCGATGAACATCGTCCCCGCGACCGTGGTGATGGAAAACGGCCAGCCCCATGCCGCGATCACCGACGCCGACGGCACTCCGCGCACCCTGCGTTTCTCCCAACCCAACCTCGCAGCCTGGGAGGGCAAGCCCATCCTCCTTGGCATCCGCCCCGAGGCGATCACCGACCCCGAAGGTGCCGACCGAAAGTCCGGCAACATCGTCGCGCTGAAGAACCGCGTCACCGTCACTGAACCCGCCGGGGCCGACACCTTCGTCACCATGACCCTGTCAGGCCGCGACGCCATCGCCCGCATGCGCGCCGATGCGAATGTCGCCCCCGGGCAAGCTTTCTACTTTGCCGTCAACATGGAAAAGGCCGTAGCCTTCGATCCGGACACCGAGGAACGGATCACCCCCTGAATGCAACCGGACATCATCATCATCGGCTCGGGCATGGGGGGCGCTACGTTGGCTGCCGCCCTCGCGCCCAGCGGCCGCCGGATCCTCATCCTGGAACGCGGTGACCACTTGCGCGACAGCCCTGAGGCCCGCGATCCCGCCGCCATCTTCCAGCGCGGCCACTTCAAGCCGAACGAGACCTGGCGCGACATCACAGGCGAACCGCTCCACCCCGGCAACTACGCTTATGTCGGCGGCAACACCAAGTTCTACGGCGCGGTCCTCCTCCGCTACCGGGCCGAGGATTTCGCGCCCTTGCGCCACATCGAAGGCACCACCCCCGGCTGGCCGATCCGCTACGAAGCCCTCGAACCCTGGTATTCCCGCGCCGAATCCCTCTACCGCGTCCGGGGCGACGTCACGAACGACCCCTCCGAGCCGCCCCATTCCGCCCCCTATCCCTTCCCCCCCGTCCCGGACGAGCCCGACATCGCCGCCCTCCGCCAGGCCTTCGCCGCCCAGGGCCTCCACGTCTCAGCCCTGCCTTTGGGGGTAGACATCGACGCCTGGCTCAAACGCGCGAAAACCGGCTGGGACGCCTTCCCCTGCACCACCGGCGCAAAATCCGACGCCGAAAGCTGTGCAATCGCCGAGGCCCTCAAACACCCCAACGTCACCCTGCAAACCAACACGAAAGTCACCCGCCTCCTCTCCGACGCCCGCCGCAAGGTCACCGGCGTCGAAGTCGAAAGGGCAGGGCGCAAGGAAACCCTCACCGCCCCCACCGTCGTTCTCGCTGCCGGGGCAATCCTCTCCTCCGCCCTCCTCCTCGCCAGCGCCAACGACGACCACCCGACGGGCCTTGCGAACCGCTCCGACCAGGTCGGACGCAATTTCATGAACCACAACCTGACCGGCATGGTCGCCTACAACCCCTTCCGCCGGAACCGCACCACTTACGAGAAAACCATCCAGGTCAACGACTTCTACCTGACCGGCGGCCCGAACGGCGAACCCCTCGGCAACATCCAGATGCTCGGCCGCATCACCGGCCCGATCCTGGCGGGCGAGGCGGGCCTCCCCCTCTGGCTCTCCCACCACATCGCCGACCACTCGATCCACATCATGGCCATGTCCGAGGACCTCCCCGACCCCAACTCCCGTGTCCTCTGGCGCAACGGTGAGGTCGTCCTCGACTGGAAGAAGACCAACACCAAGGCCCACGCCCTCCTCGTCCAGCGCCTCAAGCAAGCGATGCGCAAGGCAGGCTGGCCCATCACCCTGGCCCGAGGCTTCCCGAAATCGAAACCCTCCCACCAATGCGGCACCAATCGCATGGGCGCCGACCCCGCCACTTCGGTCGTCGATCCGAACCTCAAGGCCCACGACCTCGACAACCTCTACATCTGCGATGCCTCGGTCCTGCCCACCTCCGCCGCCGTGAACCCCTCGCTCACCATCGCCGCCCTCGCGCTGCGGGCTGGTGACCTCATCGCCAAGGCCAACACATGAAACCCCTCGCCCTTGTCACCGGAGGCCAGCAAGGCATCGGCCTCGGCATCGCAGAAGCCCTTGCAAAACAAGGCTTCCGCCTCGCCATCGCCTCCCGCTCCGCACCCGAGGACGACACCGTCCAACAGGCTCTGCAATCCCTGCCGGACGCCTGCTACTACCAGCACGACCTCGCGAACCTCGCCGCAATCCCCAAGCTCCTCGACGCCATCGAAGCGCAACAAGGCCCCCTCGACGCCCTGATTCAGAACGCCGGAGTAGCGGCCAAGGTCCGAGGCGACATGCTCGACCTCACCCCTGAAAACTTCGACTGGATCCTGAACATCAACCTGACCGGAGCCTTCTTCCTCGCCCAACAGGTCGCCAGGCGCATGCTCGCCACGCCAAGCGACCACTACCGCTCCATAACCTTCATCACCTCCGTCTCGGCCCAGATGGCCAGCCCCGAGCGCGCCGACTACTGCATCTCCAAGGCCGCCGCCGCGATGGCCGCGCAAACCCTCGCCCTCCGCCTCGCCCCGCACAACATCGGTGTCTTCGAGCTTCGCCCCGGCATCATCGAAACCGGCATGACCGCAGGCGTGAAAGACAAGTACACCGCTCGCATCGAAGGCGGCCTCGTCCCCGCCGGTCGCTGGGGCCAGCCCTCCGACATCGGCCAGGCCGTCGTCCCCCTCGTCACCGGCCAGATGACCTTCGCAACCGGCGCGGTGATCCCGGTCGATGGCGGCCTGTCGATCGAGAGGCTGTAGAAATGCCCTGTCCCCCCCGCGCGCCGCAAAAGGCTTTGAAAACTCTTGCCCGGAATCTTCGTGTATTCCGCTTCCCCGGCCGGACCGGAGGTGCCCCATGACCCAAGGGTTCGACTACATCATCGTCGG
>JBGSVS010000233.1:0-1983 GCA_041752895.1 Tabrizicola sp. | reverse complement strand
GATATCCTCGCCCCGCGTCCTTAGCGGAGGCAGCAGGATCGTCATCGCCCCCAGCCGGTAAAACAGGTCCGGCCGCAGCGTCTGTTCCAGCGTCGTGTCCGGAGCATGGCTGTTGCAGATCGCGATGATCCGGGTTTCCGGCGGCAGGCCCTGATCGTTGATGAAGGTCAGAAGCCGCGCCTGCAGGGCACTTGGCATCGCCTCGACGTCCTCCAGGCACAGGGTCCCGCCCCGCGCCTCTTCGACCAGCGGCAGCGCCCCGTCCTCGCCCGGCCCGAACAGCCGCGCGGCAAGTTTGTCCTCGCTCCACGCCGCGCAGGAAATCGCCACGAACTTCTTCGACGCCCGCGGCCCCACCGCGTGCAAGGCATGGGCGACCAGAGTCTTTCCCGTCCCCGTCTCGCCGTCGATCAGGACGTGACTGTCCGCCTGTCCCAGGTCCAGGATATCCTCCCGCAGCCGGTCCATCGCCGGGGACGACCCGATCAGCTTCTTGATGATGGTAGAGCCGTCGGACAGCTCTTTCCGCAAGGCCCGATTGTCCAGCGTCATCCGCCGGGCCTGGGTCGCGCGCTTGGCAAGCTCGGTCATCCGGTCGGGGTTGAACGGTTTCTCCAGGAAATCGAACGCGCCCACCCGCATCGCCTCGACCGCCATCGGCACGTCGCCGTGGCCAGTGATCATGATGACCGGCAGGCCCGAGTCCTGACCCATCAGCCGCTTCAACAGCGCCATCCCATCCATGCCCGGCATCTTTATGTCGCTGACCACGACGCCCTGGAAATCCGGCCCGATCACCTTCAGCGCCTCTTCCGCGCTGGCATAGGTTTCCGTGTCGAACCCCGACAGAGCCAGCCACTGGCTGATCGACTGTCGAATGTCGGCCTCGTCATCGACGATTGCCACCTTCATTGCGCGGGCCATCTGGACCTCTTCATTCTGCTGCTTCCATTTTGTTGCCCAGGATTGGCAACTGCACCTCAAAGACCGCGCCGCCGCCGTCGCCGTTCCGCGCCGTCAGGCGGCCGCCAAGGTCGGTCACGATTCCGGACGAGATCGCAAGGCCCAAGCCCACCCCCTCGCCGGGTTGCTTGGTCGTGTAGAACGGCTCGAACAGGTTCTCGAGATCGGTGATCCCGTGCCCGTTGTCGCGCACTGTCAGTGTCGCGGTTTCGCCCGCCGACAGTAGGATGTCGATCTGCGGGTCCCGCGTGGTCTTCGTCGCATCCAGAGCATTGCGCAGAAGGTTGATGATCACCTGCTCCAGCCGCAGACGGTCAGCCATCACCATCACCGCTTGCCGCGGCATGCCCCGGCTGATCTTCACAACGCGGGCCTTCAGCTGCGGTTCCATCATCGCCAGCGCCGAGGACACGCAGGCGCGAAGATCAACTTCTTCAAAGGCTTCTCCGCCTTTTCTCGCGTAAGACTTCAACTGTCGCGTGATCGCGCCCATCCGTTCGATCAGGTCGTCGACCCGCTGGAAAGACGACAACGCCTCGTCCAGCCGCTTCCTTTGCAACAAGAGCCGCGCGCCCGCGAGATAGGTCTTCATCGCCGCGAGGGGCTGGTTCAGCTCATGGCTTACCGCCGCCGACATCTCGCCCAAAGCCGCCAGCTTCGACGACTGCGCCAGCGTCAGTTCCGCGACTTCCAGGTCCTTCTTCACCTTCTCGCGTTCCGCAATCGCCCGCTGCAGCCGGGCGTTCAGAAGCCGCAGTTCCGCCGATTCCCGCTGGAACGACACCGACCGCGACCAGGCCCGCCGCGACAGCAGGTAGAAGGTGAAGGCCATCAGGATGGCGAAACCCATGATCACCAGCGCGAGGATTCCGTTCACCTGTTCACGCACCGACCCGTAGGCTGTGAAGGTCGCGATCTTCCAGCCCCGGAACGGCACCCGCGCCTCGGTCCGCATCACCGCTTCGCCGCGCACATAGGCGTCGGGCGGCTCCTGCGTCCATTCCGCCGTCGCCCGCAAAG
>JBGSVS010000232.1:0-1669 GCA_041752895.1 Tabrizicola sp. | reverse complement strand
CCGATCTGGCCTCGGCGGCGGCCTGCGCGGCGGCGGCCTCGTCTGCGGCGAGTGCCAGCGCGGTGGCAGCGGCTACAGCGTCGCCACCAGCCGCTTCCAACGCGTGGATGGCCGCATCGAGATCGCAGGCGGCTACCTCAGACGGCACACAAAGCACAGTGCCGTCCGGTGCCGAGACCGACCCGTCATCGTTCATCACCTGCGCAAAGGCAGGCATCGTGCCCATCGGGCTGATCGCGACCGACAGGGCCGTCGACAGGGCCGTGGTAGAAACCAGAAGCTTTCTCATCAGTAGTCCTCATCCATATGGGCAAGGGAACAACCGCATGGACGCGGCCCGGTTCCCGTTGTGCCCGGTCTTGCTAACAAAGCGCGGTTCGGCCTGATATGCGATATCACCGGCTTGCGGGCAGATAACCTGCGCGGACCACCGCCTATAGGCGCAAGGTGGCAAGCAGACGGTCGCGCTCTCCCCTGTCGTCCCGTTCGGAGATTGCCCGGCCAAGGGCTTCGAGCGAGGCGATGGAATGCCCGGCGCGGAAGCTGTCGACATGCGGCAGGATCGCGCGGACACCGGCGGCCTTGGGGGCAAAGCCGGTCCAGCGCAGCAGCGGGTTCAGCCAGATGAGCCTGCGGCAGGACAGGTGCAGACGTTCGGTTTCTCTGGCGAGAAGGGTCGTGTCGTCGCGGTCCAGCCCGTCGGTGATGAGAAGGACGACAGCCCCCTGCCCCAGCACGCGGCGCGACCAGTCGCGGTTGAAGGCGTGCAGCGACTGGCCGATCCTTGTGCCTCCGGACCAGTCCTGCGCCTGCGCCCCTGCGGCTTTCAGGGCGGCGTCAACGTCGCGGGCGCGCAAGTGGCGGGTGATGTTGGTCAGCCGCGTGCCGAAGGTGAAAGCGTGGACGCGCGCCCAACCCTGGCCTTTGCGGTTGGCGACGGCGTGGACAAAATGCAGGACCATGCGGCTGTAGTCCGCCATTGACCCCGAGATATCGCACAGGACGACGAGGTTCGGCCAGCGGGTCACCGGGGCCTTGAATTTGAGAGTGGTCAGTTCGCCGCCATGGCGCATCGCCTCACGCAGGGTGCGGCGGGCATCGATCTTTGCGGTCAGAGTGGACGCGGCGGACCGGCGGGTTTTAAGCGGCTGGACGGGCAGCGAGAGCTTTGCCAGCATCCGTTTGGCCTCGGCGATCTCGGCCGCCGACATCTGTTCGAAGTCGAGCGTCTTGAGCCGTTCCTCCGCCGACATGGTGGCGGTGGCGTCGATCTCGATCTGGTCGCCTTCGGGCTGGTCTTGTGGCGGCGGGGGGAGCTGGCCGTCGAGGAGCGCTTCGGCGGCGCGCTTTTCGGCGGCCTCGGCGGCCCGGTCGTCCTGCACGCCGTGGACCTGGGGCAAGAGGAGCGACATCATGTGTTCAAGGTAACGCGGGTCGCGCCAGAAGAGGCGGAAGACCTGGGCGAAGAGGGCGCGTTCCTCGGGGCGGGAGACGAAGATGGCTTGCAGGGTGAAGTAGAAATCCTCGCGCCGATCGAAGCCTGCGGCGGATCTCTGGATCGAGATAGACGGACAAGCGCTGCTTTTTGCGTTGTTTCATAGCCAAGACCTCACAACTCGATACCGTCATCAGGATCGAGTGCGGCACGTTGGGCAGCCTGACGCGCCTG